>NZ_CM009132.1:0-14711 GCF_002863645.1 Psychrobacter sp. MES7-P7E
ATGTTAATACTACCGGAAATATACGAAACACTCCCTCATAAGCCCTATTGCACCGATGAGCTAGGTCATCTTGTCATTCGTCCTAGGCAAACTGCCGTCAAAATGCGGTACATCCAGCACAACCCTCCTTGCATGACCCACTTTATCTGCTTAGACATTGATCATAAGCATGGCGCAATGCGTTGGGCGGAAGAATACCTACCACCGCCACGGTGGACAAGCCAAAACCCCTCAAACGGACACGCTCATATCGTCTATGAGCTAAAAACGCCTGTCTGTACCAGCGAACATGGCAGCCGTAAAGCCTTAGATTATCTCGCTAAGGTACAAGCAGGATTGGTCAGAGCAACTCGCGCAGACGTCGGCTATACCAACTTCATTACCAAAAATCCCATGCACGAGCATTGGCGTACCGAAGTATGGACAAAAGAAGCCTACGAGCTGAATTATCTAGCAGAGTTTGTCGATCTCAGACCTTTAACGAATACCGAGAAAGAATACGGACTTGGTAGGAACTGTTCCCTGTTCGATACCGTTCGCCATTGGGCGTATTCTGCCATTAGAGAGCATCGAGGTAAGACTTGGGAGCAATGGTATAACTCAGTGCTTAAACACGCTCAGAACGTGAATATGATGTTTTTTGAGCCGTTACCGTACTCAGAAATCAAAGCGACGGCTAAAAGCATTGCCAAGTACTGTTGGAAACGTGATGCTTATCACTATAACGAGTTTATCTATCGCCAAGCACTCAAAGGTAGTAAAGGCGGTAAAGTCTCTAAACGTAAGCCTGTAGCTACGTCAGAGCAATCTATGAAGCCCTGGGAAGAATTAGGTATAAGTAGGGCGACATACTACAGAAGAAAATCAAAAAACAGTGAGACTGGATAAGCCTAAATCAGATAACAGCCGTTGTGAGCTATACTCTGGTTTAGGTTATTGTTTTGCGATTGGCTCTTGAGGTTGCGATCTAAGCTTTCTTGAGCTCGTTGCTACTTAGGGTATACCCCAAGGGAACCAGCTATTTCACCCTTTAAACGTATTAACAGACCACTTAAAACAGACTGGTATAATGGAACCACTTATAACAGACTATTTTAGGTGTTTATGTTTATTAGAGCGTATCTACGAGCGTCTACCAAAGAACAAGACGCTAAACGTGCCAAAAGCGAACTCATAGCATTTGCCAACGATCATGGTCACAAGATTGCCGCCTTCTATGTCGAAAACGAGTCAGGAGCTATTTTGGTGCGACCAAAGCTTATGCAGCTGATTGAAGATGCTCATAAGGGCGATGTGATCTTAGTTGAGCAAATTGATCGCTTGGCGCGTTTGAACCAAGCTGATTGGGATACGCTCAAAAGAATGCTATCAGAAAAAAAGCTCTCTATCGTATCAAAAGAGCTGCCGACCTCATATATGGCACTTCAACCTGAAAGCAGCACTGAATTTATGAGCAGTGTATTGCAGGCTATTAACTCGATGATGCTGGATATGCTCGCAGCCATTGCTCGAAAAGATTATGAGGATCGCCGTAACCGTCAAATGCAAGGTATTGCTCGTGCTAAGGCAGAAGGTAGATATACAGGACGTAGGAAAGATATGGAGAAGCGTAAGATCATCGCTAGTCTACTCAAATCAGGTCTTAGCTATTCTGAGATACAAGGTATGACCAAGTGCTCACGGCATCTGATCGCTGATGTGGCCAAGGAAAAGACCGAAGCTGATCCCTGCTCACTAAGTGGTTCCACTACAGCAGTCTACTATGAGTAGTCTATTAATGGATTAAGGAGCTTTTTTAGATGGTTCCGCTGGGATATACATCATCACTTTGGGGTTCGATAAATTTTTTCTTTTCGAAGACGTCCTGAATGAAGTTAGTGAGTTGATTTTTCGTCATTAAATAAGGATTGAAGTCAGCACCTGCAGAGAAGTGTTTCATTGTATATTGTTCATCTTGATTTTTTGACGTTAAATATTTTATTAAAAAGCCATCCCATCTACGCACCTCTATTTCTTCAATATGAACAACATTAATTGAAAGATTAGAGTACTCGTTAATTAACATCGCCAAAACTTTATTGACAACAGGTCTTGAGCCTTCAATACTTTGAATAAAATAATCGTCATTAAGCGCAAGCGCTGAAGTTAGGCCTATTTTTTCATTAGTTTTTCGCCAGTACTCGAGAGTACGAGTCAATAATACTCCATTATTTTTACCTATATTTTTACCTATATAAGTTAGGCTCATGAGAATATGCTTGCCATCTCTGTTGCTTACCTCTTCTAAAACACAATCTATAGTTTTTTGCATAAAAAACCCAATTAATAAAAGCTAGTTAATCTAAGATACTACTTGGAACGATGTTGATTTAAGATTTTTCTTGCACCACATCTTCTACTTTATTCACATTAATACATCAAAAGTATATAGCCTATAAATCAGTATCAAGGTATCGAACCTAAAGTGAGTCTTCGACAATACTGAGGTGGTTTAGTAATTTACGTTAATAGTTACTATATCAGAGTAATGATCTGGTTTAACGTCAGCACTAGGTATGATCACATACACAGTATGTGATTGATTTACTCCAGAGCCATTATTAGCCACACCATCTCCCACGCTTTCAGCAGTAAGAGCATTGCCCCATGCTTTTCCAGTAGCAGACTGTAATTGATAAGGTATCACGTCGCTATTTGGGGCTGTGCCAGTCATATCTCCTTTACCCTCTTGATCATCGTTGGAAGGTATCAAGCCAATTGTGTAGGGAGCGCCATTGGTGCAGGTTACACCGATACTAGTACTACCTGTGATATTAGTAGCGTTTGCAATTTCTTTAAAGTTAATATCAGTCGGTTTGGCAGTGATTTTACAGCTAGGAATGACGGTAGCTTGGACTGTAAATGAGAATGGATTACTTTTATCTTGAGCTCCCTCTAAGCAGTCAGTTAAGCTTGATTGTTCTGCTACTTTTAATGTTAAATCGCCATTAAAAGTATTGGTATAGGTACCTGGTGTGGCTAAAGCATTGCCATTATTTGGGATTAGAGAAGCCCTGATAACAACTTGGCCTGAAATATTACTCTGCCCTAACTCAGTAGATCTCGCTGGAATATATATTGCGCCTGAGCTGTATTCTTCTCCAAGACCAGCAGTACGAGTTCCCCAAGTCTTACCATTTGGCAGTGTCATATCAAACGCCAATTTATTAGTATTAGATGCTGCATTCATATAACGTGGGGTCATAGCGTTAGGTGTATTGCCACCATCAGCCGCAAGGCAAACAGAAATATATCCAGCAGTGTCGCCAGTATTGGTACAGCTGTATTCCAAATTTCCTGTGATACTTGCACTCTCAGCATTAGCAGTTGTAATAGTATTGCTAATATTTATAACTCCAGTATTCACGTTGGCCTGACAACTAACATTTAATGTCGCATGCGAGCTTACTACCGTGCACCACAGGATGATAGGTATCAACAATATACTGTAACGCCATGGAGATATCTTTATTTGTAATCGTTGCATTATTTTTGTACCTTTGAGCAGACGAGAGGACCGATTAGTGGGATCTCATTGCCCTGCTTATGATAGTCAAAACTGACAGTGCAGATGTCACCAGAGGGATTAATTACCTCAAGCACATTATGCTCATTTAGCATATCTAGATATACTTCACCATCGAAACCGATGATAGCTTCTGGTATATCTTTGTTGGTAAGTAAGCGTACTTGACTACCTAATGGTAGTGGTTGCTGACTACTGTCTATAATAATAACGGACGCCGAGCGCACTGGTGTAATAGCAAAAGTGACTAAGGTGCCAGCGCGGTCAGTTGGTGTGGCTTCAATATTGACGTTATCAATCCGCAAATCAGCAGGCAAATCCATAGGGTCTATGCTAACTTTATTACTTTGATAAGCATTTAGTGGCGAGACCAGCAATAAGCCACGACTATTGGTAGTACCAATTGGAGTGTTTTGTAGTAGTACGGGCACATCAGCAATACCATCAGTAGAGACAACAGCAAAACCACTGTTTATTCTACGAGTTGGAAAGAGTCCTCCCCCCATCATTACTAGTGATCCTTTACCACTGGCATAAGTAGAGTAACTGTCATCGTTGACGCTGACACCTGCTTGTACTCGGCCATAGCGCCCAAGATAACTTAATTCTGCCAATCCATCGTTACTGTCACTCCTATTAGAATTACTATCTAAGCTATTGTCTATACTGTGCCGTGCTTGTGCGCGCCAGTTTATGCCGCCTGAATTCGGTGCTGATTGTGAAATATCCGCCACAAATACATCACGCTCGTCTGTGTGTTGAATACTGCTATTCATCGAAATATCACGACCTAACGAGAATGAAGCGCCGATAGAGGCACTGCTATTAGCAGAGTCATTAATGTCTTGATTAAGATTAGCCCTCAATCTTAAACGTTGGCCAAAGGATTTATTCCAATAGGCGCTAGCAAACTGTGTGTTTTCCTCATCAGCAAATGACACTTGGTTATAGCTTATGCCAAAACTACCCAAGGATTGAGTACTATAACCTGTAGATATCTGCTCACTGCGGCGAGCGGGTGCAGATCCATATTGACTACCTACGTCACGGTAAGTCCCTTTCGTACCTGTGGCGCTGACACCGATATTAAAGCGACTGTTATTCCATGTGTAGTTTGCGCTGTATTGCGAACCACTTTCACCTTCGCCTTTGCTACCTGCTAATGATGCAAATAAAACACCGCCTGCGCGGCCTAATAACCAAGTACCACCGATTCCAGCATTACTGAGACCTTTAGTGACTTCAGCATGAGTTTCTGCAGTAAAGCGATTATTTACGCCATAACGCCAAGAGCCACTGGCAGCAATATTATTACCATAGTCAAAGGATTCGTTACCATAGTTCTCACGCACTGTTCCCAACTCCACTGACCAGTCAGAAAGCCCCGGCTGTAGCAAGCGATGGGCGTCATATAAAGAAAACTCCAGAGTAGTGCTCTGTCCTAATGCATCGGTAACTACCAACTGAGCATTGCCGGCACCACTGAAGCTAGGAGCCGTCTGTAGCTCAAATGGTCCAGTGGGTACGTCCCCGCTATATTGCTTGAGACCATTCACATACAGCTCTACTGCTGAAGGCAAAGTGGCTGAACCAAAAAATGATGGTAATGGAGTGGTCGACATATAAGGCTGCAGATCAAAATTAGTACCAATTTGTAGGCCACCCAAACGCGTGGCACGTGTCCATGACAAGGCCCCTGTGAGAATATCTCCTGCCCGAACCGTTATCAGCTTATCAGGAAACGACTTACTCCAGCTGGTATCCAGACGCACAAAATCATTATCCCAGTCACCATTACGATTATTCGTGTCAGCAGAACGGTTGGCAGTGGTTAATGCTGTGGTGCTTAGGACACCAAGCGTGTTAAACGCGCGCAGCTCTGTAAAAGCACTAAAGTTTTTCGCACTATTTTGGGTTTGATTGCCATAAATATCATAATTCAATAATATGCCTGGCGATGCAGTAGGTTGCAGGCGCTGATTACTGCGCGTATTACGTACGGTAGTATCTAGATCAAGTAAGTTTAGAGGTGCGATAAGGCTCAGCGTTTGCCGCCGTGCGTCATAATCAATCTGGAGGTCAGGCAGGCTATTTAGCAGTATGAGTTCAGGGCTATCAGGCGGCACTATAAAGCCAAGCTGTTGCCGCGCATCAGCGTCAGCCCAAAGTTGGTCTTCGCGATAAACGAAATGCACCAAACCAGAGCTGGTTTGATTAAGGGTGACATCCAGATACAGATCGAGCTCAGCTGCATCATCTTCAGTGTTGTAACTGTCTAAACCAAGCTGCGCCTGTCTGATATTATCAATGATTATAGAAGTAGTATCTTTAGAAGCGTTCGCAGAAGAGAGTCTCTCATTCGGTTCGATAGCATGGCTGACCGATACCGTTATACACTGCAGCAAAACTGCTTCAGCGAGTGGAATTTTCCAGTGTGACGTTCTGAATCGTCTGAATTCCATTAATCGATACCTTGAATTTACCGGTGGTTGTCCCTGTCGGAAGGGCGGAGGGCGGTATTTTCAGTGTCCAGCTCATAGTGGCATTTGGTAGAACATAACCTAGCAAACCTTGATGTATATTTACGCTATTACCCGCGTCATCTACAATGCTCAGGCCAATCAACTTAGCATGGCCATTGCCGCTATTGCTGACTTGTAATGTCATCTGCTCACCATCTGGTTGCAAGCTACAACGCCATTGCAATTTTGGCTCAGTTTTATTAACACCAGCGGGCTGTACAAATACAGGTAAAGAGTAGCTCATCGCAAATTGCAGACCACTCTTTTGCTTAGCAGACCGAATAGGTAGCTCATTAACAAAAATTCGATAGCTATCCTCTACCGCTGCTACGCCTTGCGGCGGCGCCTTGGCACGGATAATTCGAACCAGTTGTTTATCATTAGGGTTGAGCTTAATCATTGGCGGACTGGCCAATAATCCTCGTGAGGGCGTGAGCTGATCGCCTTTTTCATTCTGTGACCACTGATAAACGCGCACTTGCGCGTTTATCGCTTCGTCACTCGAGTTACTAAGGGTCAGACCACTGGCGCTTTCTCTAGCTTGTAAGCTTAAGGAGATGGGAGAGACCTGTAGGCCACTCGCCATTACATCGCTACAAGATAGTAACAAACTAGAGAGCACAGCAGATCTCGCCACACGGCGTAACCAGAGACTTAACATGGATATCAATAGGCTACAGAAATATTAATAGTATCTGAGTAATTACCAGGAGTAACGTCGGCATTACCAGTCACTGTGAGATAGATAGGAGTAGAAATAGCGGTAGCATAATTTACGAATGCTTCGGTAGAGACTGTATTAGTAGTACCCCAAGCTGTACCGCCTTCACCACCTGAGCCAGAAGTCAGTTTATATGCTACTTCTTCAGCTCCTAAATTTCCTCCAAGCAGCGTACCAGTACCATCAAGGCTAGTAGTTGATTCAGGCGTTAAACCAATAACAGCCACAGAGCCTTTAGAGCAGTTTAAGGTCAAGTCAGTTTGAGCTGTTACAGCTTTAGTCGCTTTGCCTGCTGCAGTTGCGTCGAGTACAACAGCTACAGGAGCAGCATCTATAGTACAGATTGATTCAACGTCCATACTAACGCCAAAACTGCTAGTGGTTTCGCCAGCGTTCGCACTAGACATAGCAGTGAATCCGCCGATAGTGATTAATGTAGCGGTCATTAAGGTTTTTTTAAATTGCATGGTAAAGCTCCAAGGGCTGGCTTCATTATTGTTTCGATCATACTGGGTAACCCTGAGGCACTCAGTATTAGATAACTCATACTAATAAGAAGAAAGAGTTACCTTCCTGCGATAGGGATTTTACAATAAGAAACTAATAAGTAAGATTTGCACTTAATTTTAACACAATAAGTGTACAAATGAACACTCAAATCGTAATTTCATTTCTCATTTGGTAGTTAATAGCTTTCTTCATAACCAAACTCTTTTAATACTCAGAATAAGACAAAAAAATTTCTACAGGTAGTAATATTACCCTATATTTGTTCAATAAAATAAACGCTACTTATTTAAAACTCTCATTTTTATATCGAATTATTCATGGTTTGCCTCATAGCTAGTTTAGTGCCATAGTTGTTCACTGAACGTTCTGGACAGTTGTACTGTACAGTCTTTAAAAACGCACTTGAACACTAGGTGAACAATGAACATATCGGTGACAAAAGCGGCAAAAGAATGGGGTGTATCAAGAACCACGATCTATCAGAAAGTCAATGATGGTGAGCTTTCCAGAACCGCAGACAAGAAAATAGACATTGCAGAAATGTTGCGCGTGTTTGGTGAGCCAATTTCTAAAAAACGTACTGAACGTTCAGCGGACACTGTCCAAAATACACCTCTGAACAGTAAAAGTGTCCAGTACAATACAGACATTGAACACCAATTAGCGCTTGAGAAGCTCAAGAATGAACATCTCAGCCAACAGGTAAGCGATCAAAAGAAGTTAATTGAAAATTATCAGCAACAGATAGGACAGTTGAACAAAACGCTGGATAAAGCCAATGCCAGTATCCAAGATTTTGCACAAGTGAGACTGCTAGAGTTTAAGCAGGCTGAAATGAGCTATGAGCCGCCACTTGAACAAGAGCAAGAAAAAACAGATGACTCAACCGTAGCTACGGTTGAGAAAAAGAAAAAGTGGTGGGCGTTTTAGACGTTGTGGTTTTATCGTCTAATGATCTAACAAATACTCTTCTAGCGCATCGTTAATCATATCTTGGTAGTTACCACCCGTCTTTTTCGCCTTATCCTGGAATCTAGCAATGATACTAGGACTTACGATACTGGCACCGATCAGAGGATCATCTGATACCACACTACCACGAGTCGCACCCGACCAATCCGTTACTTCAGGCATATCAGACAAATCTATATCGTCATCTGAAAGCATCGCCAATCGTTGCAAGTTGGCTTCTTGCTCAGCGCTTAAAGATGGTAACTCATTTACTTTATAGCTAACCTTGTTCATAGAACCTCCTTTCAGCCTTAGTGGCACGTCGTGCTGATATGATACGAATAACCTCACCACCCTCACTATCTCTTTGAGTATGAGCGACTAGTAATACCGCTACCCCATTCACTGCGCCAAGTGCTTGCCACCGCTCTTCACCATTTTCATATCGGTCTTGCTGACGCAAACACAAAGGATCAAAAAATACCCGAGCTGCTTCTTCAAAGGATAAGCTATGTTTGCGTTGATTACTGCTATTTTTCTGTTCATCCCATTCAAATTCAATCATTGATCACCGTCTTCAAGCGTATTGGTACTAGGCATTGTCTGATAATCAAAAGACAGCGGTATGCTATTGGTTTCTGCGACCTGATGCAAAAATAACTTAATCGCTTGCGACGGCGTTAAGCCATAGCCCTCCAGCACCGAAAACGCCTTGTCTTTTAATTCTTGATCGAGACGGATATTATAATTGGTTGTGCTCATAGCATTACTTATTGCTTATTTATGTACATTTAATATAAGCGATAAGTAACGTCAATTCAATAATTTTAGGGCTTTGGACTTTCACGAACAGTGATAGTAATGTGTTACTCATCCAGTCCACGCAGGAAATCATCAATTTTCTGTTTGAGCTGTTTTTGTATGACGTAGAGTTCGCTCGCGCTACATTCTCTTAGCATACTTTCCTCATCTTTTAGCTCAAACATCTTTTTACGTATGCTATCGCTATGAGCTTCGTTTTCTAAACCGAAAGTATTAAGACGACCCATTTGACGGTAGTATTCTCGTTGCGCCTCTTCAAACCTCATAAAATGGTTACTTGCTACTGATATACCTTCAATACTCATAAATTACTCCTTTTTACACTCGGAAAATGTCCCTTTATGGAATTTTTATTTATTTACTATCAATAACTTACCTATCAAGAAGAGATCTATTTCTTTTATTTGCTAGCTTCGCTTCAAATCTCTTCATAGCCGTATCTAATTCTTCATGCGTGGGCTGTACATATGGCTCATCCCTAGCATCTGTATTGCTTTCTTGGATTGGGTCACTAGAATATAAGTCAACAAAAACTTGTTTCCTTACCTCAGGCTCAACCTCTACATTACTGCTAGAATTATCTGTAGCGACAGATAATTCCTTTGATTCTTTTCTATAGCGATAGAGATAATTGGTCAGTGTGCCAGTCGTTAGAATGAGGTCATGACGCTCAGCTAATATCTCAACCACGCCTTCATAGGTATATGAAACAGCCAGCTCTTCGATCACCTCATAAAGATCACGAAACTTGGAAAACTTTGTTCTCTTAGCCATAAATTTCTATCTCCCTCTATTCTTGAAGCCAATTATCTCAATTATAAAAACGCTCATAAATTGCTCATATTTAACTAACGATTTACTACCCTTTTGCTAACGATTTGCTAACTTTCAATCAATCATACAGTAATTGCTCATAATTTGCTCATATGTAGCTAACGATTTACTATCTTTTTACTAACGATTTACTAACGTAACGCTCTTATAAGCCTTTTTAGCTAAAAAGGCTTATGACAGGTAGAAAATAACCGATTTTTCTACCTGCTTTTTGGTCATTAAATTATTCAATTTAATGACTACACCTTACGCACCCTCTCGGGATGAAAAAAAGCGTCTTAAATCAGTAACTTACCTGATTTAAGACGCTTTTTTCTGTACACAGAATGTTTACAAAATCAATTTAAGTAACTGATTTTTATGATATATTTCTGTCTACAATCTGTAAACAAGGATAATCATGAGCACCCCTATCGTATCATTTAGATTAAAGCCAGAAATTTACCTAAAACTAGAAGCGATAGCCGCAGAAGCAGGGCAAACGCCTGGTGGCTACTTGAAGAAAAAATTGGAGTCAGATACCAATAACTTTCTTGAAGATCTTCAGTTTATGAAAGGAGATATTAGTGAGATTCTGCACTTATTGCAGTCAGACGACGAAGAGTCAAAGGCGGTAGAGAACACATCAAACCAGAATGATATGGTCAAGGCTTTGATGCCGATAGTGCTAGAATCGTTATTGATATTAAGAGAGGTAGCAGCACCTAATAAGGTATCTAATGCTCAAAGATTGGTCGATAAAGCAGGAATGAAAGCTTACAATAGTTTGGATTAGTAATTAAGATATATACTGCCCTTGTATCAGCTGATACAAGGGCTTTTTTTGAGAAGCTATTTAATGATAAGAGATTGATCTTTGATAGTGTATTCATGAAAATCACTGGGATTCTAATGATCTTCCGAAGATTTTAGTTGATATAAACAATCATGGAACTGTGAAAGGTCATATAAGCCGTCTAAGGAGGTTGAAAAAATTTTACCTAGCAACTATACCAAACGATACTTAGAACCTTATAGGGAGCTTAATACGATGTTATTAGCTCTATTTGACTAGCGCTTTGATCTTTCGAAATTACTGATATTGAATTCATTGCTATCTTTACTAGCCTTTTCTTTTATCACTCTAATTATTAATAACCAAGAAGGTTTTTAATGTTTTTAAATACTTTTAAAAGCTTTTAGGTACTCTGAAAGCCTTGTTATTAGAGGCTTTTATTGCTTATAAAGCAACGTTTACCCTGCTATAAAGCAACGTTTACCCTGCTATAAAGCAACGTTTACCCTGCTATAAAGCAACGTTTACCCTGCTTAAAGCAACTAATTATTAATTGTTGCTTATTTGGGTTTTGTATGTGACTATCTAACTAATAAATATAAAATTTAGAGATTTCTATGAAGTTAGTTGTTAAAGATAACTCATTGATTAACGCTAGTTACTCGCTTGGCTTAGTTGAGCAACGGATAATGTTGCTCGCAATCGTTGAAGCTAGAGAAACAGGGCAGGGAATTGATACAGATACGTTTTTAGAAGTGCATGCACAGCATTATGCAGATCGTTTCGATATTAACGTAAATAACGCTTATTCTATGCTGTCAGAAGCTACGCAAACCCTTTTTAATAGGCAGGTAACTTATACTGTACATGATGAAAAACGTAATAAACCTGAGAAAAGGGTAGTGCGCTGGGTAAGTGGTATTTCTTATGTCGAAGGCGCAGGAGTAGTGAAATTACGCTTTGCTCCTGAAGTGGTGCCTTTAATTACTCGTTTAGAAAAGAATTTCACTAGTTATGAGCTTGAGCAAGTAAAAAATTTAAATACCTATGCCACAAGACTATATGAGATTTTAGCAAGTTGGAGAAGTATTGGAAAAGTTACGATAACCCTTGAAGAATTACGTAATAACTTAGGTTTAATTGATGAGTATTCTAGGTTGGAGGCTTTTAAAAGACGTGTTTTAGATCTAGCGGTTAGTCAAATAAATGAACATACTAATATTAAAGCTCAGTATGAACAACATAAAAATGGCCGCGTCATTACAGGTTTTACATTCAAGTTTAAAATGAAGAAAACTAAAGAGAAAATTAGCGCTAAAGTTGAGGTCGATCGTATTGAAATGTCTACTATTGAAGGGTTAAACGATAAGCAATTGGGTCGTATTGCTCGCAACCCTAGCTTTATAGCAGATTACAATCATTTGGTAAGCTCTACCAGTCCAGCAGGTCAGGATACTAGAGCATGGGAATTGGAGATGATCAATCGCCTGAAGAAAGATTCATCACAATTTAAGAAGCGTCCAATTAGGGACTATCTTGAGTATTGATTCTTGAAACGTTGTAGTGGTAAGACTCGTATAACAATACTAGGTTTGAAAAACACTATCCTCAAATAAATTAATCTCTGATAGACTCAGGACAATTCACTCAACATAACGGAAAATTGAGTCTCAACTAGTCTTTAATGCCAAAGAAAAAAAACTGCTTATTTTTAGATTCTATTTGGTCGAAATCTATTCCTAAATTAGCTTTGATTAATTTTTTTCGAATATCTTTAGAGGCTTTAGAAAGTCTTAGCTTGAAAGCGTGTCCATTATCTGCATTCTCTTCACTATAATAATTAGTATAACCAGATATCAAGTTATCAAGCATTAAACTGAAATGTATATATGTAGAAAACTCACGCTTAACTTTTGTTAAGCTATCATAGTATTCTATTCTACTAATAGCCCTTTCAAAAACCTCCTTAGGAATCTTTCTAACGAAAGTGTGATATTTTTCAGAATAAATAATCTCAAATCCTAAATATGTAAATACTTGATTCAGGCCATATATCTTGGTTTTCTGCTTACCACTATCTTTTTCAATAGTTAATCCAATATTTTCTAATTCCAGCTTTACAAACTCTTGTATATCTTTGGATTTTTGATATGTTTTAGAGAATAATAGAAAATCATCTGCGTAGCGTATGTATGGTATGCCACTGCTTGTGACTACTTCATCAAACTCATATAAATACATGGATGCACATAGTGAAGCGATGGGCATCCCTTGACGCACGCCTTTCCCTTTTAGCTGATTTAAGTGTGACTCCAATAAACTTCTGTATCTTTTATCGCCAAAATCTAATTTAGCATCGCAGTATAGAAATTTTTTAAAGATATATAGAATTTCATCATTTTTCTTATATAGTAAGAATTCTTTTTGAAATTTAGAAAATGCTATTTCTCGATTAATATTATCGAAAAATTTAACAATATCAGCTTTTAGTACGTAATCGTATGTATTTCTTAGCTCTATTGATTCGTATAAAGACTTCCTAATACCAGATACAACCTTGTCTTGTGTTTTTCCACCTTTATCCACTATACCTATTTTTTTATCGTTAATACCTTTATTCAAGGCATGATCAAATTTGCAAAATTTATGATATGAAGTCTTATAGTGTGTTTTAAGATAGCTAATAAAGATTTTCTGTAGCACTTTATCTTGTACTGACGGAACACATACTAAACGAGAATTATCAATAGTTAAGGAGGATTTACCTGGACAATTAGGTTTTGGCAAAATGATAGGAGTTAGTGGCTCGCACTTATACTCTTTTATGGAGATTTTATGACAGATTTTATGTAATAGTTCGTCAGAAAATCTACTTAGATAAGCATCAACAGATTCATATGAGGGGTGGTAAACAATTTGAGATTTCTTCCTATCTTTTGCTAGTTTTGATAGCTCTGTATAGAAATTAGACTTTACATATTCAGAATAAGAAATCTTAGCTACCATGTTAGAACCCTTGCTTGATTATACAAACATCTAACATGGAGAAGATGGTGTCGTGCCGCAATCTACTGCAAGAACTATCACCACGCCGCCTATCTACTTGTGATATGGGCGCGTTGTGCTTGAAAACTCTAACTCTTGGGTTGCAGTATGGTGTAACGAGTCCGCCAATTTTGGCTAGCCATTTTCTTACGCTAGCTTTATATTTAACGAATTCTAGCCACTTTCTTGCGAATTTTACTCGTGGTCTCCCACTATTACATAGTATCATAGCTAACTGTTTAAAGCAATTAATAAACACTACCGATATATACAAGATAGTAACAAGTTGTGCTGTTGGTGTTAGAACACTGATTATCAGCAGAACTCTCTCAATAGTTTCTAGTGTGTTTATTACGAAATCCAATGATTTTATTCTATTTCTCATGTTACCACCTGATGTTTGTGTCATGTACTCTAGTGTTTTATGCAAGGGCCAGAGTCGGGCACGCCATCTACTGCAAGAACTATCACCACGCCGCCTATCTACTTGTGATATGGGCGCGTTGTGCTTGAAAACTCTAATTCTTGGGTTGCAGTATGGTGTAACGAGTCCGCCAATTTTGGCTAGCCATTTTCTTACGCTAGCTTTATATTTAACGAACTTTGTCTATAGTATTGAATTTATCTAAATTTATCAATAAGTTTGTATTTACCATAACACATATCATTGCTGTCACAGATACTCAATGAAAATCAACGTCCCAAGCGGGCTTATTTAAGCCTATTATGCTATGTAATATAACGTAGGTATAACTTTTGCACCCCTTAATTGGCGTGGCTTTACGAGGAAATTTATAATTGACGAAAGTGCGATGAGAGCGTAAACTCAAGTGCTAGAAACGACTAACCCCCAGAGACGGCAATCTCTGGGGGTTAGATGAATTTTAATCTGTGTCAGCAGATATAAAACCCATTTTTCGATACGGATATTTTATATCAGCAGGCGCACCAATACAAGTGTGCGTG
>NZ_PJBU01000018.1:0-6585 GCF_002863645.1 Psychrobacter sp. MES7-P7E
CAAATCACCAAAGCTGTTGTACTTACTACCTTTACCGCTCGCGACCTCTGCAATAGCAGCGATAGTTTGCGCATTGAGCTTAGGTTGTTGATAGTCAAAAGACAAGGGAACTGTATTGGTATCGGCTACTTGGTTTAAGAACAGTCTTATGGCTTGTGAAGGCGTTAGTCCATAGCTTTCAAGAACAGAAAAAGACCTGTCCTTCAGATCCTGGTCAAGCCGTATATTATAATTAGTTGTAGTCATATTAGTCACCTTTTGCTTATATATGTACTCCCAATATAAGCAAAAGGTAATTAAACCTCAATGACTTTAGCGTTCCATCTGTCGCTAATCTAAGCGGTAATAGTCTGCTCATTCAATCCAGCAAGAAAATCATCAACCGTTTTCTCAATGCTTTTTTGCATGACATACAGATCAGAAGTGGAGTATTTGCCAAGCTGATTTCTTTCATCCATGACTTCAAATAGCTTGCTTCTGACCACTTCTTCGTGCGTTTTATCGTCAATCAACAGCAAATTAAGCTTCACGACAGCTTTATTATAGGCTTCTTGGGTAGCTTCAAGCTGAAGACTTTTACTGCTGGCTACTGATACACCGATCATGCTCATAAATAACTCCGCTATTAGAATCATCTGTAGCTACAGATGATTTTTTTAGGTTAATAAGTTGTTTGTACCAAGCTATGATTATGCCAGTGAAAAACGAGAAGTAACGCTCTTATAACCCCTTTTTTGTAGCAGATTTTACGACAGATAAAAGACCCGTCATTTTCTACCTAATTTAATGACTACACCTTACGCACCCTAAAGGGACTGCCAAATAGCTGATATTGTTAGGTTTATTGAAATTGAAGTGTTTGCAAAGTGCAAACAAAATCGTCCTTAGTTGTTGATTTATAAAGGAAAAAGGTGTTTACAATCTGTAAACAGCCAAGTCGAAAAACAGTGAAAAACCGCCCTTTTTTACCGCCTTTTGCCGTAAAAATTACGCTTTCCTAACAGGTGAAATTATGGTGTAGTAGGTACACTTTAGTAAAATAGCACCCAATTATAGGAAAAAAGTGGCAATGAACTATGCGATTTTGAGGACGGCAAAATTAAAGACGATGGGCAACATTGGTAGCAGTCTTGCGCACAGCTACCGAACGATAGAAACGCCCAATGCTGACCCCAACCTGACCCCTAAAAATCATCATACCGTTGCTACCCCTGAAGCAGTCAAACAGGCAATAAAAGATCGACTTCCTGAAAAAAGACGTTCGGATGCAGTGCTATGCATTGAGTATTTGCTAACCGCCAGTCCTGAATGGGAAGGTTGGGGAAAAAGCCAAGAAGTAGAATTTTTTAAGCGGTCTGCTCAGTGGCTCATTGATCAGCATGGGGAAGAAAACATTGCAGGTATGAGTATTCATCGAGACATAAGCACACCGCATCTAGTCGCTTATGTCGTACCTATTGACCAAAAGGGGAAGCTCAACTGTAAGAATTTTCTAGGCGGTAGGGCTAAATTAAACAAGATGCAAACCGATTTTGCCAATAAGGTCGCTGATCTAGGGCTAATGAGGGGCAAAGAAGGCTCTAAAGCCAAGCATACCAGCATCAAGGAATATTACCACGACATCAACCATGCTAGAGATTTTAGTATTACAACCGTATCACTTAAGCCTGAAATGTTTGAAAGCAAGGCTAGGTATGGGGAAAAGGTCACAGCAGCCGTTATTGAGCAAATAGAACCGACTGTGAAGGCTGCTAACAGCATCCTAATGGACTATGAGAAAGCTAGATTGGATAAAAGCGTTGCAGAAGCGAGCTATGACACCCTTAAAAAACGTGTTGAGCCTTACTTAGTGGCGATTGAAGGGCTAAATCGAGAGGAAATCGCTAGATTGAATGAAGCAATGCAGCTAGAAAGCCGTAGGATCTCTGTAGAGCGAAATAATACTAAAAAGGCTAGGAAGGTATCAGAATAGAGAAAGAAGGTTGTTAGATCTAATTCTGTAGGCAAATATAGTGGTTTCTATAGCTTATCACTAAGGTTAAAAATAAATTAATGGATAAGATAGAAAGAATTTATCATTTACCTAATCCAAGAAAACTCCTGATATTTTTCTGTAACTAGGGCTTTTATTTCTTGTCTTTTCAATTAATAAAAAAATTAAAAAATGCTTTTTATGCTTTTAAATGCTTTTAAATGCTTTTAAGCCCTCTGTATCCATTGGTATCAAAGGGTTGTAGACTTCATATGACTACGTTTACTTACCCATATGACTACGTTTACTTACCCATATGACTACGTTTACTTACCCATATGACTACGTTTACTTACCATTAATCTACTAATTTTTTTATGTAGATTAATATACTAAGTAATGGTAGTGTAGTCATAAATAACTTACAAGGAAATTGTATGTCTAAGGGTAATTTAGTCGTCAAAACAAATCAGCTTAATTCAGCCTTACAAAACTTATCTTTGCCTGAAATCCGAATTATTCAATTAGCAATAGTAGATGCAAGAGAAACAAATACTGGACTGAGTACTGATAAGCCTCTACGTATTGATGCCTTACGCTACGCAGAAATGTTTGAAACCACTCGACAGAATGGCTATCAGCGAATGAAAGACGCTGAAGAAAACCTATTTAACAGACGTTTCAGTTACGTCAATGAACATGGAAAGATCGTCAAGTCGCGTTGGATTCAAGAAGTGACTTATCTTGATGATGAGGGTGCAATTGAATTGGTTTTTACCCTTGCTGTAGTTAAAGGAATCAGCCGTATTGATGGTGCGGAAGACTTTTTTACTTCTTATCTACTAGAACAAACAGCAAGTATGGATAGCATTTACTCTGTAAGACTTTATGAGCTACTAGTGCAATGGAAACAAGCTAAAAATACCCCTATGTTTGAGCTTGAGAGATTTAGAAGTCAACTAGGTATAGAATCTAGTGAATATAAAAGAATGGGGAATTTTAAATTAAGAGTTTTAGACCTTGCGGTTCAAGAAATTAATGAAAAAACTGATATCAAAGTTGGCTATGAGCAAGTTAAAAAAGGTAGAACGATAATAGGTTTTAAGTTCAAGATCTCAGATAAAGAAAAGCCTAAAAGCACTCAGAATTTAGCAAGTGGAAGGGACGGTGATACATCTGATATGTTTACCATTGAAGGATTAAACGATAAGCAGCTGGGGCGTATCGCTCGTAATCCTAGCTTTATTGCCGATTATAATCACTTGGTTAGTTCTACCAGTCCAGCAGGTCAAGACCCGAATGCTTGGGAGTTTGAAATGATTAACCGCCTTAAAAAAGACCCTGCTCAGTTTAATAAACGTCCTATCAGAGAGTATCTTGAATACTAGGTCTTATGAGTGTGTTAGATAAGTTCGGTTCCCTAGTGAGGACTCGAACCTTCGTTTGTAGGCTAATGATAACAATAGCCTACATTATTTATAGCAGCTCAATGTACATAGCAGTGTACCTGTCAACATGAAGCAATCGTATTCCTATCTTTCGATTAGTTTCTAAAAATTCTTAAATATAAGACCGCCTTTAAACCACCATATTCACGCCAATAGCTATCAACACCAGACCGCCCAAAGCTTCTGCCCAACTGCCCAGCCATGTTCCTGATTGGCGTCCTATATAAGCCCCTAAAACACTTAAAATAGCGGTCGTTAGTGCAATGATTAAACATGCTAAATAAGCATTAACTGACAATAGATTCAAAGTAAAACCTGCGCCCATCGCATCAAGACTGGTAGCGATAGCCAACGACAGCAGTGTTTTATGACTCAAATTGATCCGAGTCTCATCATCGTTAACGGAACGTGACTCATAGAGCATCTTAATCCCAAGCGCGACCAGTATGACAAAAGCAACCCAAGCAGCCCCTTCAGAAAACCAACCCAGCATGGTAGAGCCAAGCGCATAACCAATCAGCGGCATCACCCCCTGAGCAACACCGAAATATAATCCAATGAGTAACGCCATTTTTATAAACTGTGGCTTAACATCGCTTTTGTGAGTGGATCCAAGACCGATTGAAGCGGCAAACGCATCCGCAGCCAGTGCTAACGCCAATAATAGTATTTCTAACATGAAAAAATAATTCCTTTTGAAATATTGTTATGCTTTTTCTATTTTAGATAAGTTTTTAGGATAGATAACACGTCTTCTATCTCTTGTTGACGTTGTTGTTGGGTAATGTCTTCTGCCCCTAAATGTTCTCTTATATGCTCTTCTAAAACCTCCTTCATAAGACCGTTTACCGCCCCCTTTAATGCCGCTATTTGCTGCAAAAGAGCCATGCATTCAGGATTACCTTCTAATGATGCCTCTATTGCTACCGATTGCCCTTTAATACGTCTGATACGTCCTAGTAGCTTGCTCCTACTTTTTTGAGTGTGTGACATTATTTTTATTACCTCATTTTATACTGGGGGGTAGTATATTTATTGATGATGTTTATAATACATAAGATTGCCATCTTTTCATACACAGCTAAGGATTTAAAACGTGAAAGAATCAACTATTCAGTGGGAACACTCTCATGATTTCGGTGTCGATAGCGCCCAAAACAAATCTAAAGTAAAGATTGTATTTTGGTTGACGACGATAATCATGGTTTTAGAGATCGCTGCTGGTACATGGTCTGGCTCTATGGCATTACTTGCTGATGGGTGGCACATGGGCACGCATTCAGCCGCATTTCTTATTGCCATTTTTGCTTATTCGTACGCTAAAAAGAACGCTAATAATAAATCATTTAGTTTTGGTACGGGTAAGGTAAATTATCTCGGTGGTTTTGCGAGTGCCATTGCATTAGCCATTGTCGCATTATTAATGATTTTAGAATCAGTCCAACGAATAATAGAGCCAAATAATATATATTTTAACGAAGCCATTATCGTTGCTGTTGTCGGTCTAATCGTAAACATAGTGTCGGCATTTATACTTAAAGATGACCATCACCATCATGATCATCATGGCGATTCCGACCATCATCATGATCATGATCACAATATGAAAGCGGCTTATTTACATGTGTTAGCAGATGCCCTTACTTCTGTGCTTGCTATCGTGGCGTTATTGACCGGTAAATATATGGGCATCATCTGGATTGATCCTGTCATGGGCATTGTCGGTGCAATAGTGATTCTTCACTGGTCTTATGGATTGATCAAAGAATCGAGTACCGTGCTTTTAGATAAATCTGTTGATGTTTCAACTTTTGAGAAGATATCGCAG
The DNA here is from genome assembly GCF_002863645.1 of Psychrobacter sp. MES7-P7E. Classification (NCBI taxonomy): domain Bacteria; kingdom Pseudomonadati; phylum Pseudomonadota; class Gammaproteobacteria; order Moraxellales; family Moraxellaceae; genus Psychrobacter; species Psychrobacter sp. MES7-P7E. Next base: position 5,249 of record NZ_PJBU01000018.1, read on the forward strand.
ACTCTTGATAAGAGAAATACGATTATTAACGATATTCATGTCTGGAAAATTGCGTCAACCCACCAAGCTGCCATCCTTTCAGTTTCCTCAACATCCCCTTTAAGTATAGAAGAATACAAAAAAATATTATCAGAATCCCTACCTCAACTTTCTCATGTATCTGTTGAAATTAATAAAATCTGAATAGGGTGATTCTGTGTTTAGGAGAGTATCTTGAATATATGGCTTAAATACGCAATCACTGCCTCACTGGTTGTTATTATCTCTGAGGTTGCGAAACGTAGCGACAGAGTCGGTGCTTTGCTTGCCTCCTTGCCTTTAGTCACGCTCCTTACCTTAATTTGGCTATATGTTGAAAAGCAGCCGATAGCTAAGATAAGTAATCACGCCTACTATACCTTTTGGTATGTTCTCGGAACGTTGCCTTTTTTCTTGTTATTCCCTTACCTGCTCAACAAATTTGGTTTTGGTATGGCATTATTGTCTAGTAGCTTGCTGACGGCTTTATTTTTTGCACTATTCGCAACCGTATTACAAAGCTTTAAAATTAATCTTTTTTAATCAATGGTAAGTACTTACCTGATTTTTATAGGCATATTTATAGAGTAGATTGAGAGGTAATCTATGAAAAATAAAGGATTTTTATTGCGGGCAGTAGCAGTATGTATTTTGATTTGTGGATTGATAGCTGCAATTATAATTAAGCTTAACTTGATGCCGTCTAGTACATTAACTAATATATTTTAAAAAGCTGTAAGGTGCTAGTTAGCACCTTACAGCTAAAATTCTAAGCACGTATCATAAAAATAATATGAAGTTATATTTTTAATGACAGTGGTAAGTACCTCTTTTAGTGTCGTTATGACAACCTTCTGAGTTAGTTCCACCACTATGAGCAAACGCAGCAGAAGCAAATGTTGCTGCAAGTACTACAACCAATATTTTTTTCATAAATTTATTCCTTAGCTGTTAGGTTTAGTTACAAACCATAACATATGTATTCGAACAAAGCTGACTATTTAGCACTAGTAGAGCAATACGACAACTCTTTTGAGAAATAGCGTTTTTTTGAGGATGATTTTTTGACTATACCCCAGCGGAACCAGCTATTTCACTCCAAAAATCTATTAACAGACTACTTAAAACAGACTGTTATTATGGAACCACCTAAAACAGACTAATCAAACACCTCTGAATGGCTTCCCAACCTAACGAAATCTACCGTATCGCTCTGAATACGGTAGATTAGCACCAAGTCAGGTTTAATATGGCAATCTCTAAACCCCTTATGATTGCCGGTCAACGCATGATCTTTGTATTTAGCCGGTAGGGGTATA
>NZ_PJBU01000022.1:0-5379 GCF_002863645.1 Psychrobacter sp. MES7-P7E
GAGATCACCAAAGCTATCGTACTTAGTGCCTTTACCGCTCGCGACCTCAGCAATAGCCGCAATCGTTTGCGCGTTGAGCTTAGGTTGTTGATAGTCAAAAGACAGAGGAATCGCATTAGTATCGGCTACTTGGTTTAAGAACAGTCTTATGGCTTGTGAAGGTGTTAATCCATAGCTTTCAAGAACAGAAAAAGACCTATCCTTCAGATCCTGGTCAAGCCGTATATTATAATTAGTTGTAGTCATAGCAATCACCTTTCGCTTATATTCGTACCCCCAATATAAGCGAAAGATGATTAAACCTCAATAACTATAGCGTTCCATCTTTTCGCTAATCTAAGTGGTAACAGTCTGCTCATTTAATCCAGCAAGAAAATCATCAACCGTTTTCTCAATGCTTTTTTGCATGACATACAGATCAGAAGTGGAGTACTTCCCCAGCTGATTTCTTTCATCCATGACTTCAAACAGCTTGTTTCTGACTACTTCTTCGTGCGTTTTATCGTCAATCAACAGCAAATTAAGCTTCACGACAGCTCTATTATAGGCTTCTTGGGTAGCTTCAAGCTGAAGGCTTTTATTGCTAGCTACTGATACACCGATCATGCTCATAAATAACTCCGCTACTAGAATCATCTGTAGCTACAGATGATTTTTTTAGGTTAATAAATTATTGATACCAGCCTAAGATTATGCCAGTGAAAAACGAGAAGTAACGCTCTTATACCCCCTTTTTTGTAGCAGATTTTACGACAGATAAAAAAACCGTTATTTCCCACCTAATTTGATGACTACACCATACGCACCCTAAAGGGACTGCCAAATAGCTGATATTGTTAGGTTTATTGAAATTTGAGTGTTTGCAAAGTGTAAACAAAATCGTTCTTAGTTATTGATTTATAAAGAAAAAAGCTGTTTACAATCTGTAAACAGCCAAGTTGAAAAACAGTGAAAAATAGCCCTTTTTTACCGCCTTTTGCGCCAAAAATCACGCTTTCCTAACAGGTGAAATTATGGTGTAGTAAGTACACTTTAATGAAATAACACTCAATTATAGGAAAAAAGTGGCGATGAACTATGCAATTTTGAGAACAGCAAAATTAAAGACGATGGGCAACATCGGTGGCAGTCTTGCACACAGCTACCGAACGATAGAAACGCCAAATGCTGACCCCAACCTCACCCCTAAAAATCATCATACCGTTGCGACCCCTGAAGCCGTCAAACAGGCAATAAAAGATCGACTTCCTGAAAAAAGACGCGCTGATGCGGTGCTATGTATTGAGTATTTAATAACCGCCAGTCCTGAATGGGAAGGTTGGGGAAAAAGCCAAGAAGCTGAATTTTTTAAGCGATCTGCTCAGTGGCTCATGGATAAACATGGAGAAGGAAATATTGCAGGTATGAGTATTCATCGGGACATAAGTACACCGCAGCTGGTCGCTTATGTCGTTCCTATTGACCAAAAAGGGAAGCTCAACTGTAAGGGTTTTCTAGGCGGCAGGGTTAAGTTAAATCAGATGCAAACCGATTTTGCCAACACGGTCGCTGATTTAGGGCTAACGAGGGGCAAGGAAGGCTCTAAAGCCAAACATACCAGCATCAAGGAGTATTACCACGACATCAATCACGCGCGAGATTTTAGTATTACGACCGTAGCGCCTAAGCCTGAAATGTTTGAAAGCAAGGCTAGATATGGGGAAAAGGTCACAATAGCCGTTATTGAGCAAGTAGAACCCACTGTGAAGGCAGCAAACAGCATCCTGATGGACTACGAGAAGGCTAGATTGGATAAAAACGTTGCGGAAGAGAGCTATGACACCCTTAAAAAACGTGTTGAGCCTTACTTGATGGCTATTGATGGTCTAAATCAAGAGGAAATTGCTAGAGTAAACGAAGCAATGCAGCTAGAAAGCCATAAAATCGCTGTAGAGATGGATAAAATAAAAAAGGCTAGGTATGTATAAGAATTAAGGTAGAAGGCTATTAAATCTCATTTTGTAGGCAAATAGAGTAGTTTCTATAGCTTATTACTGAGGTTAAGAAAAAATTGATCAATCATCTGATCCAAGAAGACATGAGAAAAGCCAAATATTTTATGGTAACTAGTGCTTTTTTCTTTTGTCTTTTTAGTTAGTAAAAAATAAAAAAAATGCTTTTAATGCTTTTAAATGCTTTTAAATGCTTTTAAGCCCTCTGTATCCATTGGTATTAAAAGGATACAAGCACCATTCGAATACGTTTACTTACCCATTCGAATACGTTTACTTACCCATTCGAATACGTTTACTTACCCATTCGAATACGTTTACTTACCATTTGAATACTTGAATAAAATAGTATTCGAAGATACAATTAAATATAAGTATTCAAATTTGAAGGTTATTATGTCTAAATCTAATCTAGTAGTGAAAACTAATTATCTAAATACCGTACTACAAAATCTAAAACTATCAGAAATACGCATTGTTCAGTTAGCCGTTGTAGATGCTAGAGAGACTGGTACAGGGTTGAGTGCAGAGATACCACTTCGTATTGATGCTAAAAGATATGCTGAAGTTTTTAATACCACTCGCCAAAACGGTTATCTAATGATGAAGGACGCTGAAGATACGCTATTTAACAGACGTTTTAGCTATGTTGATGATGAAGGTAAGTTAGTTAAATCTCGCTGGTTATCCCAAGTTAGATATTTAGATGACGAAGGAGCGATTGAAGTTGTATTTACTCCGGCTGTAGTACAAGGGATTACTCGGATTGATGGGGCTGAAGAGTTTTTCACTAAGTATTTACTAGAACAAACAGCCGAAATGGATAGTAATTATTCAGTAAGGCTCTATGAGCTGCTGGTTCAATGGAAGCAAGCCAAAAAAACACCTGTTTTTGAATTGGAGAAGTTTAGAGGTCAGTTAGGATTAGAGTCTGATGAATATCAAACTATGAGCAACTTCAAAAAAAGGGTCTTAAACCTTGCTGTTGAAGAGATAAACGAAAAATCAGATCTCAATGTTAGTTACACTCAAAAGAAAAAAGGTCGCAAAATTGCAGGATTTAGTTTTACTGTTCATGAAAAGCCAAAAGCTAAGAGGGATGTAGTTAATAAGGAGCGCGACGTTAGTACAGGAGATATGTTTACGGTCGATGGATTGAATGATAAGCAGCTAGGGCGAATTGCTCGTAATCCTGCTTTTATGGCGGAATACAATCATTTAGTAAGCCCTACTAGTCCAGCTGGTCAGTCACAGCAAGGTTGGGAGTTTGAAATGGTTAACCGCCTTAAAAAAGACCCTACGCAGTTTAACAAACGTCCGATTAGAGAATATCTTGAATACTAAATTATATTGCTCGATAAGAAATAACTAAGAAGCCTTGTAGCCCAAGCTATTCACTTTTCAGATTTTTACTCAATATTAAATAAATTTTTCATACATATAATAGAAAGTTTATTGTGCTTTACACTTCTAAGCTTTAAGACCATCTAAGACAGTTAGTTGGTTTTTTAATCCCTAAACCCATGAAAATCGGTTGGGGGGGGGTGATTTTTTTGTCGTGTGCAGAGAAAAACAAGTTAAAGATTTTTTTGCTAGCTGCTTTAGCGATAACCATTATTTAAGACAATCTCGTTAAAGCAGCTATGACCTAACCTTTAAATGTTAAAAGTAAAGGGCAAATTTGAAAAATTAAGGAGTTAAAATGACTTTACGACATTCTTCTTCACGCTTTTCGAAAATTTCATAACCTTTAGCAGCGTCAGACAAATTCATACGGTGAGTAATAATAGCTTCAGGTGATAAATCACCATTTTCAATATACTCTAATAATTGTGGTAAATACTTGTGTACATGGGTTTGGCCCATTCTGAAAGCAAGCCCTTTATCAAAAGCGTCACCCATTAAGAAATCATTAATGGGTCCTGCATATATACCAGGAACACTAACGACCCCGCCACGACGCACAGCTGCCATACATTGACGTAAAGCTGGAGCGCTTGATCCTTCAATTTTCGAACTGCCCTTAGCTTCAAAGCCAACCGCATCAATAACACCGTCAACGCCGCGATGTCCTTTGGTCTGTTCAATGATGAATTCAGCAGCATCTACCTTATCGAAATTAACCGGAATAGCCCCGTACGTATCTTTGGCATACTGCAAACGGTAGTCATTATGATCTACCACGAAGATCTGCTCAGCGCCTAACATTTTGGCACAAGCGGCTGATAACAACCCCACAGGACCCGCTCCATAAATAGCTACGGTTGAACCTTTAGTAATATTGGCATTAGTCACGGCCTGCCAAGCAGTTGGTAAAATATCTGATAAAAATAAAACCTTCTCATCTGACAGTGAGCCATTTACTTTGAACGGATTAAAATTACCTTTAGGAACCCGTACAAAATCTGCTTGTCCACCAGGAATCCCACCATATAAATGGCTAAAACCAAATAAAGCAGCCGGTGGCGGAATTATTTTTTTATTAATAGCAGCGCCTGGGCCTGTATTTGTAGTCTCACAAGCGGACATTAGGTCATGCTGACAGAAAAAGCAGTTACCACATGCAATAACAAAAGGAATAACAACTCTATCGCCTTTTTTAACAGCAGTAACTTCAGAGCCTACTTCTTCAACCACACCCATAAACTCATGGCCGAGGATATCGCCTTCCTCGGTTTCAGGTATTTTGCCACGATATAAGTGTAAATCTGAACCACAAATTGCAGTTGCAGTCACACGTAAAATAACATCATCTTTTTCTTGCAGTTTAGGCTCTGGGACATTGTCCACTCGCACATCTTTAGCACCATGATAAGTTAAAGCACGCATAATTTCTCCAGTTAAGTAAAGCTTGCAAAATCTCGATAAACAATAATCTGTGAGAATACAAGATGAAAGTTATTAGAATCAGTGGTTTATGTTATCTAAGTTAAGTATTACTCAATTATATTAGCACCTTGAAAATCGAGATTTATAATCAACGTGTGTTAAAAAGGTTGCGTGTTGTAAGTGAAAAGTTGTAGTGGTCAACTAATTTAGGATACCCGATAAATTAACTTTTCGAGTCCTCCTGCCGAGGACTGAAGGCTTATAAAAGCTGTTTGTATTTTTAAAGTAACTTTTCTTGTTAGATAAGGATATACCCTAGTGGAACCGTCTTAAAAGCCCCAAAAGTCTATTAACAGACTACTCAAAATAGACTGTCATTATGGAACCACTTGAATTAGGCTAATCAAACACTTCTGAATGGCTACCTAGCCTAACAAAATCTACCGTATCGTTCTGAACACGGTAGATAAGCACCAAGTCAGGCTTGATATGGCAGTCTCTAAATCCCTTATGATTGCCGGTCAACGCATGATCTTTGTATTTAGCCGGTAGCGGTATG
>NZ_CM009133.1:0-7765 GCF_002863645.1 Psychrobacter sp. MES7-P7E
CCTGATTTTACATTGATGATAGATTGTCCAATCATCGCGCAGCCTGCCATACCACCAAAAAAGCCACTGACGACGTTGGCAATACCTTGACCTTTACACTCTTGGGTACGGTCACCTTTGGTATCGGTCAAGTCATCTACGATGGTCATGGTCATCATAGACTCAAGCAAACCAACGATAGCGAGACTGATCGCATACGGCAAAATAATCAACAAGGTGTCTAGATTAAGAGGAATATCAGGTAGTAAAAATATCGGTAAGGTATCCGGCAGTTGACCCATATCGTTGATGGTACGTGCTTCTGCGCCCAAAAATATGGCTATCGCCGTTACCAGTACAATACTGACCAACGGTGATGGAATCATTTTACCAATTTTAGGAATGTACGGATAACCATAGATAATGATTAAACCGAGAGCCACTAGACCATAGACGTGAACTAGGTTTGAGCCATCCTGCGGCATCAGCTCAGGAATCTGTGACATAAAAATCAAAATCGCCAAAGCATTAATAAAGCCAAGGATGACAGATTGAGAGACGTACTTCATCAAATTACCCAGCTTCAAAAAGCCAAAAATAATTTGTATGACACCTGTCAAAACACTGGCGGCTAACAAATACTGCAAGCCATGCTCTCTCACCAATGTCACCATAAGTAGCGCCATTGCGCCGGTTGCTGCCGAAATCATAGCGGGACGACCACCAACAAAAGCAATCACTACCGCAATACAAAATGAGGCGTAAAGACCCACTTGGGGATCGACACCTGCAATGATCGAAAAAGCAATGGCTTCAGGAATAAGGGCTAACGCGACAACCATACCAGCTAGGACATCGCCTCTAACATTGGACAACCAATGTTCTTTAATAGTAGTTAACATGTTTAACTCAGTTTTTAGGAACTGCTTTAGTCTGTCAATAATCGCGATATCTAAGATAAGAGGTATCTAAAATAAAAGGTCTGACACACTCTCAGCTAGGCATAATGCCTACCAATCAAGGAATGTGAAAATGTGAAACGTTATATTTAGCGAGTTATTGTCATAAATTGCTTTTAATAGCTTGCTTATAATGACTCGATAGATAAATCGATTATAGATACAAACATTAAAGCAGTGCATGTGCACAGGAAAAAGCGTAAAACGCTCTATGACAGAAATTGCTATAGGGAGCAATTATTTACTTAGGAGGGGGACAAACAGTTAAGGCGGAATATTCATCTTTGTAGTAAACGACTTATTTAGATTAAAGGAGTAATATTTCTCGTGATTCTAACATACATAGCACCAGTCAATAAAAATATCTGGCTATTATTCCCATAACAGTACTTATAGAAATCAAAAATAACTCAATATACCTATAAAAAGTCACTGCATGTACACAACGGAGTACACCGCGACTACCTAAATAAGTCAATATAGCGATATCATTAGCCTACAGCCAAAGATTCAAGTCCTCACTAGGGAACCGAACCCATCTAACACACTCATCAGACCTAGTATTCAAGATATTCTTTGATAGGACGTTTATTAAACTGTGTAGGGTCTTTTTTAAGGCGGTTAATCATTTCAAATTCCCATCCTTGTTGTGACTGTCCAGCTAGGCTGGTAGGACTTACTAAATGATTGTATTCCGCCATAAAAGCAGGGTTACGAGCAATACGCCCTAGCTGCTTATCATTCAGTCCATCAACCGTGAACATATCTGCTGTACTGGCGTCGCTCTCCTTACTAACTACATCAGTCTTAGCTTTTGGCTTTTCATGAACAGTGAAAGTAAAACCTATAATTTTGCGTCCCTTTTTTACGTTCTCATATTTGACTTTAAGATCCGATTTTTTGTTAATCTCATCTGTAGCAAGGTCTAAAACACGTTTCTTAAAATCACACATCGCTTTGTATTCATTGATTCCTAGCCCCATCTGGTCTCTAAAAACCCCTATCTCAAAACATGGTGTTTTTTTAGCTGTGCGCCATTGCGTCAATAACTCATAAAGGCGTACTGAATAAACACTATCAAACTGTGTCGTTTGCTCTAGCAAATACGAGGTAAAAAACTGTTCTAAGCCATTGATACGGCTGATACCTTCTACAACAGCAAGAGTAAATACTATTTCTATTGCGCCCTCACCATCATGATATTGTACCTGCTGCAACCAACGGCTTTTAATCGGCTTACCATTATCATCAAGGTAGGTAAAACGTCTATTAAATAGGGTTTCTTCAGCTTCTTTCATGCGTTTATAGCCATTTTGCCGTGTAGTTTCAAATACCTCTGCATAACGAGTGGCATCAATTCGTAACGGCTTGTCTGTACTTAATCCTGTGGCTGTTTCTCTAGCATCAACTATGGCTAGTTGAATAATTCGCACTTCAGCCAATGATAAAGTTTGTAATGCCTGATTCAGTTGATTAGTTTTTACGACTAGGTTTTTTTTAGTGTGCATAACCATCTTATCCATAAGTATTTAATGACATATTACATTAAGTCATCTAAAGGTCAAATTATAAATAGTCCTTTAATGGTAACTAAACGTCCTTTAATGGGTAACTAAACGTCCTTTAATGGGTAACTAAACGTCCTTTAATGGGTAACTAAACGTCCTTTAATGGGGTCTGAAAGTCAGTAGCAGTAAGGGCTACAGCGAGCTTAAAAGCTATTAAAAGCATTAAAAGCATTAAAAGCATTTTCTTATTTTTTTACTAACTGAAAAGATAAAAGAAAAAAGCCCTAGTTACCTCGAAATATCAGAGGCTTTTTTGTTCTCTTTTGGATCAGATAATCGATCAACACTTTCAAAATTATTTATCAGTTTATTTTTGACTTCATCCAAAGCAGTAGGTTTTTTAAAATTTATAAATTTTTTAGCATTCTATTGATTTCATTTTTCTTTAACCTTAGTAATGAGGTATAGAAACCACTCTATATGCCTACGTAATTAGATTTAACAGCCTTCATTCTCTATTTTGATAGATACCTAGCCCTTTCATATTTAACTCTCTCTATGGCGATTCTACGGCTTTCTAGCTGCATTACCTTATTCAATCTAGCGATTTCTTCTAGGTTTAACCCTTCAATAGCCCCTAAGTAAGGCTCAACACGTTTTCTAAGGGTGTCATAGCTATCTTCCGCAACGTTTTTATCTACTCTAGCCTTCTCATAGTCCATCAGAATGCTATTTGCCGCTTTCACAGTCGGTTCTATTTGCTCAATAACGGCTGCTGTGACCTTTTCACCATACCTAGCCTTGCTTTCAAACATTTCAGGCTTAGGTGATATGGTTTTGATATTAAAGTCTCTCGCGTGATTGATGTCGTGGTAATACTCTTTGATGCTTGTATGCTTGGCTTTAGAGCCTTCTTTACCCCTCGTTAGCCCTAAATCAGCGACCGTATTGGCAAAATCGGTCTGCATCTTGTTTAATTTAGCCCTACCCCCTAGAAAATCCTTACAGTTTAGCTTCCCCTTTTGATCAATAGGAACGACATAAGCGACTAGGTGCGGTGTGCTTATGTCTCGATGAATACTCATACCAGCAATATTTTCTGCTCCATGTTTATCCATGAGCCACTGAGCAGATCGCTTAAAAAACTCATCTTCCTTGCTGTTTCCCCAGCCTTCCCATTCAGGACTGGCAGTTATTAAATACTCAATACATAGCACCGCATCAGAGCGTCTTTTTTCAGGAAGTCGGTTTTTTATTGCCTGTTTGACGGCTTCAGGGGTCGCAACGCTATGATAATTTTTAGGGGTGAGGTTGGGGTCAGTATTGGGCGTTTCTATCGTTCGATAGCTGTGTGCAAGACTGCCACCAATGTTGCCCATCGTCTTTAATTTTGCTGTCCTCAAAATTGCATAGTTCATTGCCACTTTTCCCTGATAATTGAGTGTTATTTTATTGAAGTGTACCTACTACACCATAATTTCACCTGTTAGGAAAGCGTGATTTTTGCAGCAAAAGGCGGTAAAAAAGGGCTGTTTTTCACTGTTTTTCAACTTGGCTGTTTACAGATTGTAAACAGCTTTTCTCTTTATAAATCAATGACTAAGAACGATTTTGTTTGCACTTTGCAAACACTCAAATTTCAATAAACCTAACAATATCAGCTATTTGGCAGTCCCTTTAGGGTGCGTATGGTGTAGTCATAAAATTAGGTGGGAAATAACGGATTTTTTATCTGTCGTAAAATCTGCTACAAAAAAGGGGTTATAAGAGCGTTACTTCTCGTTTTTCACTGGCATAATCATAGCTTGGTACAAACAACTTATTCACCTAAAAAAATCATCTGTAGCTACAGATGATTCTAGTAGCGGAGTTATTTATGAGCATGATCGGTGTATCAGTAGCTAGCAATAAAAGCCTTCAACTTGAAGCCACTCAAGAAGCCTACAATAGAGCTGTCGTGAAGCTTAATTTGCTATTGATTGACGATAAAACGCACGAAGAAGTGGTCAGAAGCAAGCTGTTTGAAGTCATGGGTGAAAGAAATCAGCTGGGGAAGTACTCCACTTCTGATCTGTATGTCATGCAAAAAAGCATTGAGAAAACGGTTGATGATTTTCTTGCTGGATTAAATGAGCAGACTATTACCCCTTAGATTAGCGAGAAGATAGAACGCTAAAGTTATTGAGGTTTAATCACCTTTCGCTTATATTGGGGGTACGAATATAAGCGAAAGGTGATTGCTATGACTACAACTAATTATAATATACGGCTTGACCAGGATCTGAAGGATAGGTCTTTTTCTGTTCTAGAAAGCTATGGACTAACACCTTCACAAGCCATAAGACTGTTCTTGAACCAAGTAGCCGATACTAATGCGATTCCTCTGTCTTTTGACTATCAACAACCTAAGCTCAACGCGCAAACACTTGCTGCTATTGCAGAGGTCGCGAGCGGTAAAGGCACTAAGTACGATAGCTTTGGTGATTTGATGGATGAGCTAGAAGGCGAGGCTGATGAGATCCATTGAAGTATCCAGTCAGTTTAAGAGAGATGCCAAAAAGAATTATCTAAGCTTGCTCACTCCTGCATGGGGCGAGGTGCTTAATTGTTTGACGAACGATATACCGCTACCGGCTAAATACAAAGACCATGCGTTGACCGGCAATCATAAAGGGTTTAGGGATTGCTATATTAAACCTGATTTGGTGCTTATCTACCGTGTTCAGAGCGATACGGTAGATTTTGTTAGGCTGGGTAGCCATTCGGAAGTGTTTGATTAGCCTAAAGCTAATGCCCTTCGGTTGATGAATCAAAAGGTAGCTAGGATAGGCGAAAAGACTATTACAGGTTTTAAGTGGTTCCATAAGTTTACATTTGTAAAAACGGAGAACAAATATGTATGAACACTACAGCAGACAATGTTTGCCATCTAAAAAGTATAGGGAGTTGTTAGGAAGTGCGGTTTGCGTTTTTAATTCTAATAACAGTTTTATTATTGAAAATATACTAGCTAATGATCATACGGATGAATATAACTGGCACGATCTAATAGATCGTACATCTGGCGAACTATTGAAACCTGTAAAGGATACTATTACAAAACAGTCAAATACTGATATTGCTAATAAGTTTGATAAGATCGTCGCTAAGAGAAATAGAATAATGCATAGTTTCCAAGTTACTTCTCCTGAAGGCTCTGATGATAAAGACAATCAAATACTGGCTACTAAATATAAAAACGGAAAACAAGAAATTATTACAATAGATTTTCTGCTTGAGTTCATAAAAATGAATGAAGACCTATCTACCAAACTTCATAATTTTAGAGGACATTAAGCACGCTGAACGAACATACTGTAAGTTATTGATTAATGACTTACAGTGAAAACATGACGCCTACCACAGGAACCGAACTACTAAAATACTTGTAAGCCCTGGTATTCAAGATACTCTGATATTCTGAGCTACATCAGTGAATACCTAAAAATAAGCGAAATAATGAAGTAGCCATACTCTACTTTCGGATAAGTCTGTTATAAGTGGTTCCATATTAACAGTCTATTTTGAGTAGTCTGTTAATAGGTTTTTGGGGCTTTTAAGGTGGTTCCGCTAGGGTATGCCCAAAACATATATGCTTAATACTATTAAAAAAATAGAACCCACTTAATCAGATCAGTAACGATTCTAATTAAGCGAATTTAGTGCCTATCATGGGTGCAATGATTTGCCAAAGTGATTGTTTGATGTCTTAGCGTACTAAAATAATCGGAGATAGCGTCTTGGCGATGATCTTTGTCGTAGTACTGCCAACAAATAACTGTTGGAGTTTAGAATGACCATAAGCACCAATGACAATAATATCGACCGCATTTTGTTGCTGAAAAGCCAATAAACCATCAACCGCATTAGAGGCGGACAACTGATGCGCTTCTATCGTAAATCCTGCTGTTTTTAGCTGCTCAGTCGCTGCTGCCAAACTTTTTTTAGACGTCTCATCATCATTACCTATCATAACGATATGCCCTTGTAAGCCTTTTAATAGTGGGCTTTTAGAAATAATATCGACGGCTTTAATAGCTGTCTTACTACCGTCAAACGCCACCATATATGAGGTGGGTTCTTTAAACGTCTCTGAGCAGATCATAACTGGCACACTAGAAGCACGAGCCACAGTTTCGATTTGACTACCAATATTGATGCGACTGTCTTTGTGATCTTCGCCGCGTCGTCCCATAACGATGACACGGTTTTTGCTATTGAAGTGTTCAATCGCTGGCAGCAGCTTGCCATGACGTTGATAAATTTTCACGTCCACACTATCGAATCGACTTTGAATATGGCTTTTTGCATCATTAACCAACGCATCGCTATAGCTATTAGCAATTTTTGCTCTTTGCTCGTCCAGTTGCGTGAGTTCCTCGAGTAAGAGCTGGCGACTGTTAACACCTATCGCACCCGATAAATCACGTCTGCTTGAAGCAGGAACGTCACTCACATGTAGTAAGCCGACAGGTAGGTTCAATTTGCTCGCATACCATGCTGCATAATCACAAACGGGTTGCGTCACGGCTGAACCATCGATACACGCTAAAATATGCTGTTCTGTGTTCATTATTTGTCCTTAAATTTTAATTTGGAGTGTCCATGTCCACTTCACCAAAAATAATAGGCTTGATGGACACTATCGTTAGTAGACGTTATTAATGAGCACCTAAGCTTTGATCAGCGTCAGGTTTGTCATGAACGCCGAACTTTTCTATCATCGCTTGGCTTGCTTCGTTCAGACCTATCAGTTCAACCTCAGTACCCTCACGGCGAAATTTAATGATTACTCGATCAATCGCGGCAACGGCTGTCACATCCCAGAAATGCGCTTTTGATACATCAATGACGACTTTGGTTATAGACTCTTTCACATCGAACGACTCAATCAAACGCTCTGCTGATGAAAAGAATACTTGTCCATCCACTTGATAATAACGCGTTCGTTCTGCTTCATCTAATTGCGTATGTACGCTCATATAGCGTTCAATTTTACTGGCAAAGAATAGGGCTGATAACAGCACACCAATTAATACGCCATATGCTAAGTTATGAGTCGCAACCACCACAGCAACCGTCGTAATCATAACAATGTTACTTTGCAATGGTTTGGTTTTTAGCTCCTTAAAAGAACCCCAGTTAAACGTACCTATAGCAACCATAACCATTACAGCCACTAATGCTGCCATCGGAATAATTTTTAACCAGTCACTTAAAAATACAACCAGAAGTAATAAAAATACACCCGCCACTAATGACGATAGGCGCGTGAAACCT
>NZ_CM009134.1:0-3868 GCF_002863645.1 Psychrobacter sp. MES7-P7E
TAATGAGCTAAGAGATATTAGCAAACAAAGGAAGTATCATAAATATTTGAGCAAAGTAGGTTATCAGCAAACAAAAAAGTAGTTATTATGATAGATTGCTGATGTAACAGTTGTCACGCTATTTTCTAATGCAATATAGCCAATAAGCCTATGTCTACTATGCTTCCAAGAAATTTTAGTTTGGTGGGTTTTTAATATTATCCTTACTGATAATGTAAATATATTTATAGTAATTGTACTCTAGTATGACGTTGGTCATTAAAACATTCAGTAAGGTCTTTTAAGGGTTGTTAGTAATATGCGTAAGAAAACAAATGCAGAGACAATAGAAATTGATGGGTTAGAGTTACCAATAAATACTCATGGTGGTAAGTATTATTGCTTTGAGGAACCATTACCTAAAATAAAACGTGAATTAGATGCAATGCTGTCTCATCATCGTAAGGTGTTTGTATTCAGAATTGATATGAGGATTGAGACATACACTGGTGACAATGAAGTTATGACCAAGTTCCTAAGAAGTTTTATTCCATGGTTAAAAAGAAGGTATCAATTAAAACGTGTAGGTTATGTCTGGTGTAGAGAAGTTGAGACATCAAAGAAACAGCACTATCACTTAGTGTTTATGATTGATGGTACTGCTGTTAAAACCATGAAAACGATTACTGATAAAGCAATTGAGATCGCGTCTATACAAGATTTATCACCTTGGATACCTAAGAGCCCATCATATTTGATTGAGCGTAAGCACTTAGAACAAGGTAATTATACTAAGTATAAGGAAGCATTCCGTAGAGCGTCATACATAGCAAAAGAACGTGGTAAGAAGGTTAAAGGTGAGAGCGTTAATAGTTTTCAGACTAGTCGTGTTGAACCAAGATTAAATGAGCATAGTGAGGTATTTAAGGCTGGTGATGATTATAGTAAACGTATGAGAAGTACAGTCTGATAACCACTTATAAATCTATCATTAGACTATACCTTAACAGTAAAATAATTAAATGATAATTTATCTATCATTAGAGTTGTTTCGTATATTAAATGATAGTATTATCAATGGACATTAATAATTAAGTCTTAATGATAAGGTGATACCCATGACAGTAAGAATATATGTGAGAGCTAGCACTAAAGATCAAGATGCTAAGAGAGCCTTATCTGACCTGATTGATTTTAGTAAAAACTATGCTAATAGCTATGCTGAGTATATTGAGAATTACAGTGGTACTAAGCTAAACAGACCAGCTCTCACTAAGTTACTTGATGACGCCCAGCAAGGCGATATTCTTTTGGTAGAGAGCGTTGATAGGTTAAGTAGGTTGTCACAAGATGACTTCGGTATTCTAAAACAACGTATAAAAGACAAGGGATTACGTTTAGTCGTAGCTGATCTACCTACTACTCACACAATCAATGATGGTATGACTGGTGAGATATTAAGCGTAGTAAACAATATGCTTATCGACTTACTAGCTACTATGGCTAAATTAGATAATGACAAGCGTAGAGAACGTATTAGACAAGGGTTGGCTAACAGTGGCTATAAGCCATCAGGTAAGACGGCTAATACAGAAAAACATAAACGTATTAGAGAGCTAGCGAGTCAAAATAACATGACAAAAGATGAAATAGCTAAGGCGGTTGGTGTTGGTGTGGCTACTGTGTATAGAGCATTAAAAGAGAGCTAATAGCTCAGATATTTTAGTCAGATAACAGCCTTTTTTATAGACCTTGATGGGCTGTGTTAAGCATGAGAATAGTCAGATATTGTAAATGCTCTGTAATATCAATATATGAACAATATAGGGCACTAGGTTCTGTTGTGTACTTACCTATGAAACCTTTACTTCATATAGTTTTGGAGTTGGTTGACTGCTATTACTATGGTCAATAATGACAGTACCTAAAAAAACTATAGAACCTAGCAAAATCAAGGTATGTAGCAATTTTAGGCTAAGTAGAGTAGAGATATATAGACGATATTATTTACTAAAACATGAAGCTAAGGTGTGTTGAAATGAGATTTATCTTACTAGCTGCATTTTTACTTACTGCAAGCAATAGCTACGCTGAAATCAATAAGAACTATTACATTTTTACTAGTGACAGCGACGAGTTAAAGTTAGCTAAAGAAGAGTTGAAGATAGCCAGAGATAGAACAAGACAAATCGGTCTAATGAATTTTCTCAATGGTTGGAGGAATGGAAGAATAACGTCTAGCAAAAGTGAGACTGTGTACAAGGTTGGTGATAAAGAAAAGATTGATATAGGTGCTAAAATTGGAATGTCTAAGGAAGAAGTGTTGAATAAAACCTATTGGGGAAAGCCTGACAACAGTAGTCTTATTACCGATAGCTACGGCAAACTTGAGTCATGGAATTATGACAATTATGGAACATTATTCTTTGAGAATGATTATTTGATAGATATATTTTAATGAAGATTGGAGTATGAAATATTTCTATTTATCTCACCTATAGCCTCGGAACGTTATTACAGCCTTTTTAAGCCTTCTTAATACTATTAAGCTACAACTGCATAGGAAGACGATTACAAGGCTATTAGAGAGGCTTATATAAGCACTGAGTCAATACTTAGAGATAACATCAAGACTAACTATTTAAACTTTATAACTCTAAAGCAGTAATTCTTAATTTCTATACCAATACTAAATCCAACTCCTGCGACCATTGATAGTAAAAAAACTATAAAGACAATATCTATTAGCTGCATTCCCATAATTATCACTCGTATGTTCCTTGTCTATTATTCCAAAAATATAAGATTTTATGCTTTTAAGTATTTAAAGAGCTTTTAACAGCTTTTACGTCCTCTGTAACCATTGGTATTAAAGGGTTACAAGGTTCATTTAACTACGTTTATCGCACTATACCACTACGTTTATCGCACCAAATTCAGCAATTTTGAGCTTATACCACTACGTTTATCGCACTTTCAATTACTACGATTGTCAACGTAATTTTATAGTGATATAGTCACTTGGATTATTTTCATTATGAGTAGCTAAAATGGCTGAGTTAGTAGTTAAGGATAACGCACTTATACAAGCAAGTTATACGCTAGATTTAGCTGAACAGCGACTAATACTCTTAGCTATCATAGAGGCTCGAAATACAAAACAAGGTATCACACAAGATACCCTATTGGAGATACACGCCAGCAGCTACGCTAAGCAATTCAATATCAATGATAAGACAGCCTATACAGTCGTCAAAGACGCAAGTAAGGGGTTGTTTGATCGCTACGTAACCTATCATGATAAGAACCCTAAGAATGGCAAAGATAGATCATTTCATTGTCGCTGGATAGATAAGACAGGAATTGAGCCTGATAGTGGTATTGTTTATATAAGATTTACTTCTGATGTTATTCCACTAATCACACGCTTAGAGAGTCACTTTACAAGCTATGAGATCGACAAGGTAGCAAACTTAACAAGCAGCTACGCCATAAGATTATACGAAATATTAATATCTTGGCGTGAGGTAGGTAAGACCCCTAAATATGAAATTGACGATCTAAGAAGTAAGCTAGGCGTAGAGCCTAAGCAATATAAACAGATGTGTAATTTTAAGTCTAGAGTTTTGGAATTAGCTATTGACCAAATCAACCAGCATACTGATATAACAGCTAAGTACGAACAATACAAACGAGGTAGAGTGATAACAGCCATATCATTCAGCTTTAAGCCTAAGAAGTCAGACGAGCAATCTACTAACAATGATAGCTATATTAAGATGACAGATAGCCAAATTAAGCTATTCAGTAGCAAGCTGGCATCATTGAGTGAGTTAGGCAGCAACGCACCTATAGGAGCTAGTGTAAGTGATTACGCTGAGGTTATAGC
>NZ_CM009135.1:0-2833 GCF_002863645.1 Psychrobacter sp. MES7-P7E
CGAACCCAAACAAAACCTAATCGTTTGGCATCATAATTCTGCTGTGCCCACTTTCTCATCTTGCTTATGTAGAATGTCATAACGCTATTATTAGATGCTATAAAGTCAGGTGACATATGAATATCAACTCTAACCATAAGCACTTTATTATGATATGACAGCATAGCCATTAACTGTTCATCAATTACTTTTAATACTTCAACATAACAACCCATTCCTTTACCTTGAGTATTGATAGGTAACATCTTACCGTCTAGCTCTATTACTTTATCTAAAGTTATATCTCTCATAATCAATTACTCATAGTTACATAATAATAATATACATGCATAAAGGACAGTAGTATCTAACCTAGTTAAATCATAATTATCTTAGCTATACTACTACTGTGTTGGGGCGTGATTTTATCTAAATTTATCAGGGTACAGATATAACACTCATATCTTAGCAGGTTTATCAAGTCATTTTAGACTTATATTTATAACTTACTAACCTATTTTAAACTCTAATTAATCTATTTTTTTTGCTCTCTATAAGTAAATATTCAAACTAATACTTGTAGTCACCATCAATACTATCGACTCTCTAATCAATCAATAAGTACTAATTAACTAACTTCTTTTGTTGTTGTTATGCCGATTATCCAGATTGAGGTTGAGGAGTTATTGGGAACACTCGCCCTAAAGGACTCACAGATGAAAACCTGCAAACCCTTTAGTGCTGTTACCCTTAGATATTACCCGTCAATCGGCAGTATCGTCACAGGAGGTCATCACTGTACCAAGCTGACCCTGTTATGATTACGGCTGGATAGCACCGCCTAGATACGCTCATAACCGTTATACGCTTTCTATGCTAGCAAGGGCATACACACCCAATATACTGCTTCAAAAGACAATATAACCACTCGTAGCGTTGCTCACTATATCTAGAAACCCCAGTAATGAGCTTGCCCTATCCCTAAGAACTGTCGTCACCTATCTTTGTCCTACCACCTTCTTAGGAGGGAACAGTTTCAGTGAGTGAGGATTTTAGTAACGATTAATAAACGCTAGAGCTTGAATAGTTTCAGTGTTTTGAATTAGAATAGACCCATACGGGCTTATGCTGGTCAAATAACTCACTCGATATGATTATTTGGTCGTTACAGGCGTTCCCCAACATCTGTAACCGTTGCCTAATTAAACTCTAAACCCTCCTACTACGTCAAGTGTTAGGGGGGTTTTTTGTTGATATATCTAAAATAATATTACTAAAACCGATTACCGTACCACTGTAGGGAACCGAAGTCTAATATTAAAACCTAATAATACCAACGCTTGTAGAGATATATTAAGTAACTTTATTATCTCAGTGTACATCACAGTGTACTTGTAATTAATTTTTCGAGTAGATTTTAGGTTTTAGCTATCATGTATAGGATAAATAGAGTTTTTCAATGGACACTAGAATTATCCCCACGCTTTCCTTGAGGATAATTGTTGTCTAAGTGTCTGTTATTGAAATGGTTTATAAAATAATTCCTTTATTCAGTGTCCAAACGGTGTCCAAAAAAGGGATAATTCGAGGTGTTTTGATAGTTTTTGTTTTGAATTGAAAAATAATTCGTGTATAAATAACCAACTTATGACGAGTCTGGAGGATTTAGCCATGAAAAATAAGGAATTTCTTTTACGTGCTATTGGAGTTAGCGGTTTAATCTTTGCATTGACAACCTTAGTGGTGATTAGGTTCTTTTGATGCGGTTTGACTCCTATATCAGGCATCAATCTATCCTCTGTAGCTCTAGTGTTTTAGGGGCTTCTTAATAATCAATAAACTAATTTAACAAGAAATTTAACAACATTTAGCCATTGTGACTAGCTGATAACAGACTTTTTCAACTAAAAACTAAATACTAAAAATTAACTATCGGACTGGATATACTTGCCAGCTTAGTTTGAATGATACTTATCCTTACTCTCTACTATTACGTGAGAGCCTATAGAATGGCTCAGAATAGCCTTGTAATATCTTTCCTATGCAATGGTAGCTAAAAGGTATTAAGACGCTTAAAAAAGGCTTATAATGGCTCTCAGGTAATAGTTAAGATAAATAAAGATATTTAATAAAAAAATAATACTCTCTATATTTATAATATGTCTAACTTATCGTGTTGATATATCGCTGTACGCCTTATGCTTACTAGGTTATTAATTTTTTAATAAGTATCGTTATTAGTCACTATATCAGTAGTACCTAACCATCTTTAAACCTATATAAAATAAGGGTTTTATAGTTTCTAATACCTTAACTTTTAACCCTCTTTATATCTTATATGCTTATATTACAAGTACTTACATAAACTAGGCTCAATACACGTCTATGCTTAACACCTTACGACTGGCTCAAAAAGGACGTAGGTCACACGTCTAAAATATCTGAATATTTCATAGTCTTTGCTTTCTTTGGTTTACGTGTTGGTCTGTAATTAAATTCTGTCATACCTTTATCAGCTGCTGTGAATAGCTCTTGTTTATCTCTTTTTATATTCGGTTGTATTTCACTTGCTGAATAGTTCTTACCTTTAGCACTTAAATGTTTCTTGTCTTTGGTACGTTCTTTTGCAAGATATGATGCATGTCTAAAAGCTGTGTTGTATTCAAGTTTATCCCCTCTATGTATCATATGAAAACAGTCCTTAAGGTTGTTAGGAACGTAGTCATAACCTTTATCACTAAAGTGTTCTGCTATCTGAACACTCTTTGCTGTTATCTCTCTATGGTCTTGTAATTTATTACCATCAAACATAATAATTACATGGTAATGAACCTTTTTAGAAGTACATAACTCA
>NZ_PJBU01000111.1:0-164142 GCF_002863645.1 Psychrobacter sp. MES7-P7E
TGCTGAGCGTTGGGGTTTTTTGTGTGTGCTACTTCAAGAAATTGATTGATTACCTTGAATTTCAACAGTGTAAGAGTAGGGCTACTAGCTATAATATCATCTAAAAATATCATAAATAATGGATATACTGACATTATTTTGGCTTAATTAAGTGTAAGATATTATAGACGGATTTGGTTTTATCAACATACAAAAAGGAATTTGCTATGACAACGAATACGCTTAAATCCACGATTCGCAATACCTCTATAGCAATAGTTACATCCGCAGCTTTCATGTTGCCTATGTTTGCTTGGGGTGCAGAAAACTGTGACAAACCAAACAATGACTTTGATGGGCTATATTGCCTGACGAAAGTATATTTGGAAGCAGATAAGGAGCTTAATAACTCTTACAATAAATTGAGTAAACTCCTAAACAAACAGCAAAAAGCCACGCTTAAACGCGGACAATTAGCGTGGATGCGCGAGCGCAACGACCAATGTAGTTATAACGATGGTGATGGTTTCTTTGTCAATATGAGCTGTGCCACCAATAAGACAGCTAATCGAGTTAATTTTTTGAATGAACGTGTGCGTGAATGCAATGCAGGTAGTTGTCGAGACAGTCGCTTAGATGATTAAATGTTTTGATTGGTAGTATGTATTAGCAAAACTCTTAGCAAGGTGTGTTGAGGGTTTTCTAATCATTAATAATGATATAAATACTTTATAAAATCAGTCTGGTAGCTATAAGTGATAAATATGAGTAGCGATAAGGTAAGTAAGTCGATAGCTCATGCATCTGTTGTTGATGAGTACTTAACTTGGATGTAAGTAAGATACTGTTATAAATTTACTTTTATGCAAGGTATGGTCATAAATTAACCCTATCATTTATGGCCTTAATCATTATAATAGGCAGCAATCCGATGTTGGCGCTTATGGTTATACACTGATATACCATGAGTTGTGTAAAACAGTCCAAGTCAACATTGTGGCTAAAGCTAAAACAACGCATTAATTTTTCATATTTTATTGAATTTATCATTTATTAGGAGCTTCTCATGGCTAACGAACGTACTTTATCTATCATCAAACCTGACGCAGTTGCTGGCAACCACATTGGCGCTATCTATAGCCGTTTCGAACAAGCTGGTCTAAAAATCGTTGCAGCTAAAATGCTACAACTTGATGATGAAAAAGCAGGCGGTTTTTACGCTGAGCACGCTGAGCGTCCATTTTACAACGACCTAAAATCTTTCATGATGTCAGGTCCAGTATTGGTATCAGTACTAGAAGGCGAAAACGCTATCGCTCAGCATCGTGAAATCATGGGTGCAACTAACCCAAAAGAAGCTGCTGAAGGCACTATCCGTGCTGACTTCGCTAGCAGCATCGACGAAAACGCAGTACATGGTTCAGATTCAGCTGAATCAGCAGCACGTGAAATCAGCTACTTCTTCAGCGATGATGAAGTTTGTGCACGTACACGCTAATATAGTAAACCAGCTATAAGCTTTTACGGCATTCGATTTGTTTGAGGTAACTGCTATAATAAGACAGCTACGATTTAAACTGATCTTACCTGTATGAGTTTTATACTTGATGGACTATGGACGAATTATTTACAACATTGATTGTTTATAATTGGTTTGCGAGACGGCTTATATCTTATGGGTATAGGCCGTTTTAGCTATTATAATAATCCTATAGTCCAAGAATTACTAAACTGCTAGGGCGTTACCCTCATCAGATGTACTACTTGTACAATCTACAGTTGGCTGCCTTGTATCCGCTTTAGAGTTCTATAGTTATATTATTCATTGAAATTCTTAGTGACTTGCCTCATTATTGATTTTACTTAGCGTTATCAATCCCTTATCAGCATGTTTTTGTTAATTCGAAGAACTGCGCTCATAGCGGATTGCTCATGCACCCATGTATGTATGGCAAAGCCCATATAAATAATTGCACCGCTTATCTAAGCTTCTGCAAAAAGGTTACCTATTATGTCAACTGTTCAAGCACCTACTCAGCACGTACCTGCTAAGATTACTGATAGCATCAAGCTAGTAGATGAGGCACATGCCAAAACCAATCTATTGGGTATGACGCAAGCGCAACTGGCTGATTACTTCAAGAGTATTGGCGAAAAGCCATTTCGATCTACTCAGGTGATTAAGTGGATTTATCAGCATGGCGTGACAGATTTTGAGCAAATGACCAATTTGAGTAAATCGTTGCGAGACAAATTGTCGCTTAATGCTTGTGTGGTACCGCCCAAAGTGATTCATCGTCAATATAGTGATGATGGTACGCGTAAGTGGGTGTTTGAAGTCACTGGCGGCTCGCTGGTTGAGACGGTGCTTATTCCTGCAGATGATAGCAAGTTAAATGGCCGTAAGACATTATGCGTGTCTTCTCAAGTAGGCTGCGCCCTAGACTGTAGCTTCTGTAGTACGGGCAAGCAAGGGTTTGAGCGTGACTTAAGTGCGGCTGAAATTATCGGTCAGTTATGGGTCGCTAATGCGTCATATATGACAGATGAAAATGAAAGTTTAGAAAACGTCGACCATAGCCTATGGGAAAATAACGTCACCAACGTGGTGATGATGGGCATGGGTGAGCCGCTATTGAACTATAAGCCTGTCGTAGGCTCAATGGAGCTGATGCTAAGCGATCATGCTTATGGATTATCAAAGCGTCGCGTCACGTTATCGACTTCGGGTGTCGTCCCGAAAATGTATCAGCTAGCACAAGACATCGATGTGGCATTGGCCATTTCACTGCATGCGCCAAATGATGAGCTGCGTAATGAGTTAGTACCAATTAACAAGAAATATCCGTTAGAAGAGCTGATTGCAGCGGCAAAAAACTATGTCTATGATGTCAATCCACGTCATAAGAAGCACGTTACAATCGAGTATGTGATGCTTGATGGGGTCAATGATAGCAATGAGCATGCCCATCAGTTGGTTGCATTATTGGAAGGGTTACCAAGTAAGATTAACCTTATTCCATTCAACCCATTCCCGCATGCACCGTATGATAAATCAAGCAACAACCGCATCCATGCGTTTAGTAATATATTGAGCGAAGCGGGTTTTGTTTGTACGATTCGTCAAACACGTGGTGATGATATCGATGCCGCTTGTGGTCAGTTGGTTGGACAAGTTGCCGATCGTACCAGACGCTCAGCCGCGTGGCAGCAGAGCATTAAAGATCGTGAAAGCGTTTAGTAGTCTTTGAGAGGATAAACGTTATATCTGACTGGTATAGCGTTTTAGCTGTCTTTTGTCTGTCGCAATGGTAAGAAAATGTAGCAATGACTGTCAAGATTGCAGAACGTGGCAATTAATAACAACTAAATTGTACTTATAGGGGTTAAATCTATTAAACTGAGGCCTCGAAGATCGAACGCATTGAATCCCAGTTTTATGATGGCGGCTATGATGACTTCTAAAAATTCTTGTCTGTTCAAATATCAAAAATCATTTTCTAAATTTTATAAGCAGTCGAGTATCAGTGCTGCCCAAACCACTTTGCCAAAGCGTGCAGTGCTGTCGGCAGTATTTGGCGTCCTTGTATTAAGTGGCTGTCAGACCACACCGACTAATGATTTGCTAGGTAACTCTCCTTATCAAACATCTACGCGCGCTAGCAACGATCGAAATTTAGATCAGCAGGAAATCGCCCGTGTACGTACCTCACTTGCCGCGCAATACATCCGAAAAAATGAGCTTGATACCGCGCAGCAGCAGCTCGAAAAAGCCTTTGCTGCCGATAGCCGTTATGCGCCAGCCTATGATATGATGGGCGTTTTGTTGCAGCAAGAAGGCAGCCGTATCAATCTAGCCAAAGCTGATGGGTACTTCAAAAAAGCAATCGCGCTAGATAAAGACTTTGTACAAGCACACAATAATTATGGCGTGTATCTGTCACAGACAAAGCGCTATCGTGAAGCAGCAGAACAGTTTGAGATTGCAGGGGCGACGCTAGGCTATGAAGGCCGTATTGGCGCGCTAGAAAACCTAGGTCGTACTTATCTACAGTTAGGTGATAATAGTGCTGCTTCAAAAGCATTTTTACGGGCACTTGATGGCAATCGTAATAGTATTATTGCTCATATCGAACTGGTAGATTTATTGCTCAACCAACAGCGTGTACCGCAGGCACAGAGACTGTATGATGAGACGCTGATATTGGTGCAGGGGCAGGGTATTAGCCCGCGCTTGCTCTTACAAGGTATCAAGCTTGCAGCAGCACAAAATAATATAACAACGCGCCAGCAATTGGCACAGCAGCTTTTATCCGCTTATCCGCTAAGTGATGAAGCAAAACAACTTAAGACTTGGCTTAACAATCCAGAGGCACCATGGAAATGATCACCCCATCATCTAACACTCAATCTAACGCTCAGGGATCATTTGGTGCCGTGTTGCAGCAAGCCCGCAAAAACAAGCAAGTAACTTTAGAAGCAGCGGCGGCTGAGCTGTTTATTCTAAAGCGTCATCTAGAAGCATTAGAGAGCGAAAACTTCGCTGAGCTACCACAGGCTGCATTTGCTCGTGGTTTTGCGATTAATTATGCCAAATATTTGGGCTTAGATTCAGCAAAAATCGCTAGTAGCTTCGATGCTGCCTATCCTAATGAGTTGAAGGCCAAATCAGCCAGCAATATCGATACGCCGCTGCGCCCAATGGGGACTTTGCAGCGTGATACTCACAACCGCATCCGCTTTAACCCGCTATTGATCATAGGCGTTATCGGATTGATTATCTTGGCGGTGTTCCTATTCCGCATGGTGAGTAACGCTAGCAAAGAAAACACACAAGAGCCTGTATCAGCTGTTGAAGACATGTCAGCGATAGAGCAAGCGCAAGGTGCCGCCATCAATAGTGATGCAAGTGGCGTTGGTGCTTCTGGCTCTGCATTGAATCTAGGTGATGCTGCAGCAACGGCTAACCTAAACCTTGTATTGACAAGCGACGCTGTGGTTAGTATCACGGATTCTTCTGGAAACAGCCTGATAAATGGTTCTCAGTCTGCAGGTAACTATGACTTGTCAGGTATGCCACCGTTCAATGTGCAAATTGATAATATCGACAATGTTAGCTTGATGCTCAATCAACAACCAGTTGCGTTAGATACGTATGCAACAGATAAGCAAGCCACTTTTGAATTGGCACCATAGTCAGTTGGATAAGCGCCAAATTTGAATAAAGCACTTATATGTTTGAATAAAGCGCACATGTGTATCCTCATTTAGCTGGTTTATATTATATGTACAAAGGCCTAGGGCTTTTCTATTTTTGATTCAAGGATTTATGTATGTCAATGCCATCGCCTATTAATCGTCGTCTGACCAAAAAAATCTATGTCGGTGATGTCGCGATTGGTGGTGATGCACCAATTAGCGTACAGAGCATGACCAACACTGACACCTGCGATGTAGCAGCAACGGTCGCTCAGATCGAGCGCTGTGTTGAAGCGGGTGCGGATCTGATGCGCGTGTCAACGCCAACGATGGATACCGTCAAGGCGTTTGGTGAAATTCGTAAATTGGTAAGCGTGCCTTTGATCGCTGACGTGCATTTTGACCATAAAATTGCTTTAGCAGTTGCTGAAGCAGGCGCTGACTGCTTACGTATCAACCCTGGTAACATTGGTAGCGATGCTAAGGTACGTGAAGTGGTCGCTTGCGCCAAGTATCATAATATTCCTATTCGTATTGGCGTCAACGCTGGTTCTTTAGAAAAAGACATACAGCGAAAGTATACTGAACCAACTGGTGAGGCAATGCTAGAGTCGGCAATGCGCCATATCGATATTTTAGAGCGTCTTAACTTTGACCAGTACAAAGTATCTGTCAAAGCCAGCAACGTGTTTCTAACATTAGATGCCTATCGCTTAATATCAGCGCAAATTGATAACCCCTTACATTTGGGCGTGACGGAAGCTGGTGTCTACCGTACGGGCGCTGTCAAATCTGCTATCGCGCTAGGTGGATTATTGCTAGACGGTATTGGCGATACCATTCGTATCTCATTAGCCGCCGAGCCTGAAGAAGAGATTAAGATTGGTTTTGATATCTTAAAATCGCTTAATATTCGTTCGAACGGCGTAAACTTTATCGCCTGTCCAAGCTGCTCGCGTCAAGAGTTTGATGTGATTAAGGTAATGACAGCGTTAGAGTCTCGCTTAGAAGATATCCGTGAACCGATGAATCTATCTGTGATCGGCTGTAAGGTAAACGGTCCAGGAGAAGCAAAAGAGGCCGATATCGGTATCGTTGGTGCTGCCCCTAGATCACTGGTCTATCGTATGGGTGAAAAAAGCCACCTTATCGATACAGGCAATCTGGTTGATGAAATAGAAGGTATGGTTCGCGCCCATGCAGAAGACTTGGCGAAAAAGCGTGAGAATGAAATCATTCGCGTAAAATAAGCCATAGAATAGATTGATACGTTAGGCTATATCGTCACAGTATTAATTAGATATAGCGCTTATTTGAGTGCATAGAAAACAATAATAGAATACCTGTTAAACATTTAAGGATACGACCGTACCATGATCAAAGCTATCAAAGGTTTTAATGATATTTTGCCTGACCAATCAGCAAAGTGGCTGCATTTAGAAGCGATATTGGCTGATGTACTTGGTAGGTACGGTTACGAGCATATTCGCTTGCCAATCGTTGAACAAACGGATCTGTTTGCCCGTGCTATTGGCGGCGCGACTGACATCGTCGAAAAAGAGATGTACAGCTTTACTGATAAATCTGAGCCACCAACACCGTTAGCGTTACGTCCTGAAGGCACAGCTGGAGCAGTACGCGCAGTTATCGAGCACAACTTGCTACGCGGTGACACACCTAAGCTTTGGTACATCGGTCCGATGTTCCGTTACGAGCGTCCGCAAAAAGGCCGCTATCGCCAGTTTCATCAGTTAGGTGTCGAGAGCTTCGGTAGCGCACTACCGGATGCTGATGCTGAGCTGATTGCGATGACTCATCTGATGTGGCAAGAGCTAGGCCTCAACAATGAGATGCGTTTGCAACTAAACAGTTTGGGTGAGTTGGATGAGCGCTATGCGTATCGCGAAGCATTGGTTGCTTATTTGACTGATAAAAAAGACCAGCTAGATGAAGACAGCAAACGTCGTTTAACGACTAACCCTTTACGTATCTTAGATAGTAAAGAGGCGAGTACGCAAGCAGTATTGGCAGATGCGCCAAAGCTTGCTGACTTCTTGGGTGAAGAGAGTGTGGCGCATTTTGAGCAGGTCAAAGCCTATCTGACTGCGCTTAATATCGATTTTGAAATCAATCCGCACTTAGTACGTGGCCTTGATTATTACAATAAAACGGTATTTGAGTGGGTAACAGATAAGCTTGGAAGCCAAGCTACCGTTTGTGCGGGTGGTCGTTATGATGGGCTAGTCGGGCAATTAAAATCAATCGGTACAGATGGCAGTAAACCAGTCAAGTCTGAGCCTGGTGTTGGTTTTGCAATGGGGCTTGAGCGTTTATTGCTACTCATAGAAGCGGTTGCGCCGATTGCTGACATACCTGCTTGTGATGTATTCGTGGTGGCCCATCCTGAGGTATATAGTGCTGGTATAAGCTATGCACAAAACTTGCGTCACAGTCTTCCAGATGTACGAGTAAAGATGGCCAGTGCCACGAGTCTAAAAGCGCAAATGAAGAAGGCGGACAAGTCAGGCGCGGCATTGACAGTCATCATCGCCCAGCAAGAGCTGGATGATAATACGATTAGTATTAAAGACATGCAGACAGGTGAGCAAAAGACGGTCGCCCAAGATTGGCTATCAAATAAAGATAACTTCTCTCGTCGCTAACCGACTTTGACTAATAAGCTTTGTTTGTCGCACCAGCAATTTAATGTAAATTTTATCAGGTAAATATATATGGCTCTGACACCTAATTCGCCGAATGCAGATAACTCCATGCAAGCGCTAAAGCAATATGGTAGTTATATCGTCACTGCGATTTTGTTAGCACTGGCCGCCTATTTTGGTTGGACATACTGGCAAAACAACCATGCGCGAGTAGATACCGTCGCCGCCGATCAATATGCTGATATTCAGCAGCTAAACGAGGAGGTCAAACTGGCCTCGCAAAACCCAGATTTGGAGGCAGAGGCTCAAGAAGCACTTACCCAAAGTCGTAGCCAGCTAGACAAAGATATTGATACCTTGGTCAGTACGCACGGTGAGTCGGTTTACGCATGGCAAGCGCTAATGATAAAGGCACGTCAACAAGTAGACAATGATGACTTTGCAGCAGCGACTGAGACATTCAAAAAAGCATTGGCCATCGATTTGGGTGATGCTGGTCTAGAAGCGATTACTCGTTTACGCTATGCAAAAACATTATTGGCTGCAGGTGATACAGATGCTGCACTTTCAGAAGCAAACAATGATATGCCAAGCTCGTTTGAAGCAAGTCAGCAGGAGCTGCTAGGGGATATTTACTTAGCGCAAGACAATAAAGATTCAGCGATTAAATCTTATAGCAATGCGTGGGAGCTATTACGTAGCCGTCAAGAAACGCGTGCAGTATTGGCATTAAAGATGGAAAGCTTAGGTATCACAGCTGAGCCGATTGCTGAACAAACCAGTCTTGTTCAAGAGCCATCTGCTCCTGAGCCGTCGCTAGTGATGGATACCTCGAACGAAGTCGCTGTCGAAGCAGGGCAGTAAGTCAGTAGGCTAGATATTAAGTCAGTAGTATAGTATTGAGAGTTGGTAATCATCCAAAGCTCTTTTTTAATATAACCTAATGATTACTAATTTGCCGTTGGCCAATTTACCAATTAATAATAATTTATCTGTAGTGAGAACATACAATGACTCAATCTATTCGCTCTAGCAAAATGTTAAACACCAAGACTATCAAAAAGACAGTCATGCATGTGGCCGTACTGGCAGTAATGAGCACGGCAGTGATTGGATGTAATCGCGGTATTAAGCCGGTCGTTAATGATCCGGTAAAATTGGTACAAATCGCTCAGCCGATTAGCGTACTACAGCCTGTATTTAGTACCGATGTTGGCAATAAAAAAGCCAGCAAAAAGGATCCGCTAGATTTGCAAGTTGGCTATGCCAATGGTCAAATCGTTACTGCATCACGTGGTGGTGAACTGTCAGGGTTTAATAGCGCAGGCGAGCGCATATGGTCAATCAATGTTGATGACCAAATCACCGGCGGTGTTGCAGTAGATGCATTAAGTCAGACATCTATCGTTAGTACTCGTGGTGGCAAGGTCATGGCGTTTGATAGCACGACTGGTGCAAAACGCTGGCAGCAGCAGTTATCAGGTTCGGTTTTGACGCCAGCACTGATTACCAATAATCGTGTGGTATTATCAGCAAATGATGGTTTCTTACATGGTCTGTCACTACAAACCGGACAATCAGTATGGCAGTTCGCAACTCAAGTACCTGCTATCAGCGTTCGCGGTAGCGCTGCGCCAACTTTATTAGACAATGAGACAGCGCTTTTAGCAACAGCTGATGGTCGCCTGCATGCAATTACTGTCGATAATGGTCTTCCGCTATGGTCAAGACGTGTTGGCGTAGGTGCTGGTAGTAGTGAAGTTGAGCGCATGAGCGATGTCGATGGCAAACCTATCTTAGATAAAAATCAGTTGTTTGCGATCAGCTATAGTGGTCAGCTATTGGGTATTGATTTGGCCTCGCGTCAGGTGATGTTCGTCAATGAAATTGCGAGTCTCAAATCACTGGCGGTAAATCCTCAGCAAGTTATCGCTACCAGTCTAGATGGCAAAGTAGTTGCTTATGATCGCAACAGTGGCGAGACACTATGGGAAAGTGACGAATTGGCTTATCGTGATCTTACCAATCCTGTGATGATTGGCAACTATATTGCCATTGGTGATTTCGATGGCGTAGTGCATTTGTTTGACCCTGCTACGGGTAGCATCGTTAGTCGTGTAGAGACAAAAGGTGCGTTGACCAACTTGCAAGTCCAAGGTAGCCGTTTAATGACTCAAAGTACGTCAGGACAAGTTGCTATCTGGCAGTTAGTGCGCTAATAACTATATAGATAGGTGCTTATAGATAATCAACGAAGTGTAATATTTCACTATAGCCCTTAAGCCTATTCTTGATTATCATTTATAAAACACAAACGCTGCTTAGTCAGCGTTTGTGCCTTGTGTAAATTGCTTGTTTAAACACAGGCTTTCGCGTACTCTATGCGACCGATGTGCTATCCATATATACTACTTATTTATGTATAATAGGTATTATGAAGCCATCCTATATACTATTTTTAATCGTAAAATAGCCATCTATTATTTTTGCTATTGTTCTATCATTCATTTTAATTCACGGTCAATTGCAGCATATCTATTACTATTGTTATGTCACTGGTTATAAGAATAACTGTACTGCCCGTCATTGTGCCTTTCACTGAGAGTAACCCATGAGTATCAAGCCTGTGGTCGCCTTAATTGGTCGTCCAAACGTCGGTAAATCCACCTTATTTAATCAGTTCACAAAAAGTCGGCAGGCATTGGTCGCTGACCTTTCAGGATTGACTCGTGACCGTCAGTACGGTGATGCAACTTATGAAGATAAATCTTTTATCGTTGTAGATACGGGTGGTATCGGTGAAGCTGACGATGGTAGCGGTAATATTGATGACTATATGTCTGAGCAGTCGCATACAGCAATCCATGAAGCAGATATTATTGTATTCGTCGTTGACGCTCGTGCCGGTATGATTGGCGCAGATGCTGAAATTGGTAAGTTTTTGCATACGTTAGGCAAGCCTGTCTATGTTGTTGCCAATAAAGTCGACGGTGTACATGATGCAGCGCCTGCCGAGTTTTATGCACTAGGCTTGGGCGAGCCATATCCGATGGCAGCCAGTCATGGTCGCGGTGTGGGCAATTTGCTTGAAGTGCTAACGGCTGATATGCCTGAGCAAGAAAACATAGTAGAGCCAAGAGGCTTGAAGCTTGCCATTATTGGTCGTCCAAACGTGGGTAAATCGACGCTCGTCAACCGCCTGCTTGGCGAAGACCGAGTAGTGGTGTTCGATATGCCAGGCACGACGCGTGACAGTATTTATATTCCTTATCAGCGTGAAGGTCGCGACTATGTTTTGATCGACACTGCCGGTGTACGTCGCCGCGGTAAAATCGATGAAAAAGTAGAAAAATTCTCTGTCATCAAGACCTTGCAAGCGATTGAAGATTCTAACGTAACTGTGATTGTTATTGATGCTCACGAAGGTATCGTGGACCAAGATTTGCATATGATTGGTTATGCACTTGACGCTGGACGAGCGTTAGTCGTTGCGATCAACAAATGGGATGGCCTAACGCAAGATCAAAGAGACTATATTAAGCTTGAAATGGATCGCCGTTTTAGCTTTATTCCTTATGTAAAAATACATTTGATTTCAGCATTGCATGGTACAGGCGTCGGTAATTTATATCCGTCTATTTTACGTGCGTACAAATCTTCGATGTTTGAAGTATCGACCAACCGTTTGACTCAGATTTTGCAAGATGCGGTAACGGCCAATCCGCCACCAACCGTTGCTGGTCGTCGTATCAAGTTGCGTTATGCGCATATTGGCGGCCACAATCCACCCGTTATTGTTATTCATGGTAACCAAACCAGTGCGCTTCCTAAGAGCTATCAGCGTTATCTAGAGAACCAATTCCGTCAAGTGTTTAAGCTAGAAGGCACACCGCTTAACGTTATCTTGAAGCAAAACGACAATCCATATGCTAATAAGAGCGATACGCCGACTAAGGCAAAAGCCCAGCAGTTGCGTCAGCGTGAGCGTAATAGATCACAGAAATTTACTACCAAAGATAAAAAGCCTCGTTAATCCTCGTATTTTAGGCGTTATATCTTTAGCTTTATGATTAATGTCATCGCGTTCGATAGCGCGATGACATTTTTCTATTAATACGCTATAGTTTGGGCTTATAAATAGCTATCTTAGTTTCAAAAAATACTCAAATGTTTTACTTATCACATCTTTAAAATACCTGTACTATAAATGAAAGCTGCACGCGACTCAGTAGAGTGATATGAACAACCGTTCGTCTCAAACCATTCCCGTACTTATCTGGCGTTCTGTCATACAAGCTGTCGTATTGGCAGTGCTGGCAGGTTTTTTATTGCCTTTTATTTATGGTTTAGTGCATCACTATCAAGAAAAAGAACAGCATATTCAACAATTGGCATCTTTACTAACGACTAGCGCATCGACTGCAGATGGCGCAGATGTTGTGGCTGAGCAAGTCAATATCTTGTTAGAAAACGAGCCGACTATTCAGAGTATTGTGTTTTATTCAACCTCTGAGCCAATTGAGGATATAGATCAGTCGTTTGCTGATTGGAAAAATGCTTTATTTGCGCATACGGTCAGTTTCAACTATCCAGTGATTAGTAAAGACCTCGATGCCAGTATTGTGACGTCCAATAAGTCCGATTCCAATCAGCAGTTAGCACTGACTTTATCAAACATTATGAGCGAATCGTCAGCGCCAGATGAGGCGATTGATACAGCTACCGAAAATAGTACATTGATTGGTTATATCAATATTACGATGGACGTAGAGTTGCTACGTTTACATTGGTTCCAAAATATCCTGTGGTTATGGCTAACAACGGTGGTACTGATTGTTATGTTTGCCTTATACATTTTTAGGAAGCTTAATTGGCCAGTCAGAGATATCGAAACATTGACCGATGTTTGTGACATTGTCATAGACAACGCAAATCTAGAGCAACTGCCAGTCATCCCGCAACAATTCAATTTCCAAGAACTGACCCAAATCAAAAAAGCATTAATTGTGTTATTTAATCGTTTACAAGAAGCGAGGCAAGGTTATGAAACCCTTGCGGCCTTTGAACAGCAATTGCACAATAAAGATGTGTCACTTGATGTGCAATTGCATAATTTTCAAAGTATGATTTCTCATGAGTTAAAAACGTCATTGAATGCAATTGTAGGTGGTTTACAACTATTGGATCATGAGGCGCTCAACAGAGAGCAAAAAGACGCGGTAGAGATTATCAGTAGTGGTAGTGATAAATTGGTATTGTCGTTAGATCATATTATACAGTTGAACCAGATTCAAAAAGGCCAGATAAGAATTCATAAAAATGAGTTTAACCCATTACAGTTAATCGCTGACCTGTTAGCTAAGTTTGAAAATATGGCTACGCAAAAAGGGCTAGAGTTAATCAGTAATATTCATCATATAGACTATAGCCTATACGGTGATTCAGAAAAAATACATCAGATACTATCGATACTGCTCAATAATGCGATTAAGTTCACGCCTGTCGGGAAAGTTACGATTACGTCGCAACTGACACATTTTAATAAAAGTAATCGTTGGCAGATTAGCGTGAAAGATACGGGTATTGGTATCAATAATGAGCACCTAGACGATATATTTAATCCGTTCTTTCAGGTAGATTCGTCGCAAACTCGCCAGTATGAAGGCTCAGGGGTTGGCTTACCGATTGTTAGACAAATGGCGCAGCTTATGGGTGCTACGATTGATGTTGATAGTGTGCTTGGTGTAGGTACACAGTTTACGCTGACCATAGCGATGCCCAATCAACAGCAATCAAAACAGCAGCGCTTATTGTCTGGTCTAACGATTATTTATTATTACTATCATGAGACAGGCTCCTTATTAAATGAACTGGAATATCTAGGTGCTACGATTATTTGTCGCCAAGGTAACCAACTTGTCATAGACGAGATGCGTAAGCAGAAAATTGACATGGTGATGTTTGGTGAAGATGTTTTCCCAGAAAAAGCTGCGATGCTAGCCAAACGTATCCGTCAGTATGAAAGCGATGAGGGTAGTAAGAGCGAGCATCGTGCGTTATTGGTATATTGGTATCCGCAGCATCGGGCGCGCTATGTAGACAGTTTTGAGTATGGTTTAAAAGCAGCTGGCATTGACTATTGTCATATTGCTACTTATAAGGACAAAGCGTTAAGCGACTTATTAAAACAATGGTTGGTTTGGACGTAGTACGGTTCTATTAAATCGGTGTTCCTAGTTAGGCTTGTTTAATTTACTAGGTAGCATTCTTCATATTTTTTACTATCGAAGCACTGTTGAATTAAAGTAAGCATAAAAAGAAAAAAGACGCCCATTTTGAGGCGTCTTTTTTTAAACAGTTTTTAGCTAAAATTACTTTTTAAAAGTTTCTCTTAGAAAAGATTCTTTACCCAGCGTACGATATGTTCCCACGTACGGCTCATAAAGCCTGACTGTTCGATATCATTGGTTGCGATGATAGGAACTGAGGCTACTGCTTTACCATCGATTACAGCCATCATTTTACCAACTTCCTGACCTTTTTTGATTGGTGCTTCTAAGCTCTCAGGAATATCCACCACTGTGGTGATTTTATTTTTCTGGGTTTTGCTGGTTAGAATTTGCAAGTTGTCGCCAGTTGCCAGTTCTACCTCGTCAGCTTCTCCAAACCATACTGGAAGCTTGCTAACGAACTGTCCAGCAGGCGCCTTGGTAACCGTTGTAAAGTGACCGAAACCCCAGTTAAGTAGTTCGCGTGACTGATCGGCGCGAGCTTGTTGGCTCTTGGTACCCATAATGACAGAGATTAGACGCATGCCTTCACGGTTGCTTGATGCAACCAAGCAGTAGCCTGCCGCATCAGTGTGGCCAGTTTTTAGGCCATCAACGGTTGGGTCAGTAATCAGCAGAGCATTACGATTACCTTGGGTAATACCATTATAAGTGAACTCTTTTTCTGCGTAGATACTATAGTAGTCGCCGCTGTTTTTGATAATAGCGCGCGCGAGTTTAGACAAATCCAAAGCAGACGCTAAATGACCTTCATCAGGCATACCCGTAGCATTGACAAAGTTAGAGTTCTCCATGCCAATTTTTTGCGCTTGTTCGTTCATTAAGATCGCAAACGAGGCTTCGCTACCAGCAATATGTTCAGCCATGGCTTTTGATGCATCATTACCTGATTGAATAATAATACCGCGTAGCATATCGATGACGCTGGCGGTTTTGTTCACAGGCACATACATACAAGATTGGCTGCTGCTACCACGGCACCATGCGTTTGGACTCATCAATACCTGTTCATCTTCTTTCAGGTCGCCTGATGCTAAGCGTTGCTCAATGATATAACTGGTCATCATCTTAGTCAGAGATGCTGGCGGCAGTGCCTCATTGGCGTTCTTTTGAGCCAAAATTTCGCCAGTGTTATAGTCCATCAACACATAGGCAGTATTGTCCATTTCAGGTGGTTGAATGGCTGCGTTTGCCACTACTGCACTCATCGAGATACTTACACCAACTACCAGCTGTATCAGCTGATTTTTTACACGCTTTACTGTCATATATCATTACACCGCATCATGGAACCAAATGTATCTATCGCTTATGTTTTGTACCTATTTCCATACATTATTTTAAGCAGCATGTCTTAAATGCAGTGTTTAAAATAATGTATCGACGAAAATAGTAACGCCTACACAATAGACATAAAATTAACGCCTTATCTTAGCAAAATGACTACCGATGGGGAATCGATAAATGCAAAAATAAGGCAAGTTTGAAAAGAAAAATGAAGGCCTATCATATATTTGTTGTGTCTATCATCTGACCAGTCTCTGTAATAAAAATTTAACGCTCACAAAAAAGCCTGCTGCACTGCTTGTGAATAACAAGTAAAGTGACAGCAAGCTTTGATGCTACAGATATCTAGACAATGAGTTGATAAACTTTGCTTAACCGATGTTATAAAGAGTACATATCTTTTATTTTATTATCGTTAATACTAATGTTATTAATAAGCTAAGCAGATGACGCTAGTCGTTGAGTCAAACTAGCGAGTCTTCTAGTAATCTGCGTTTGCCAAATCTTCACATAGTGCTTTGTTTTCTTGCTTTGAGAATCCCATCGTCCAACTACGAATACCTTGTAGTATCTGGCGATAGTCTTGCTGTGTAGATAGGTATTGAATAGCCGCTTTTGGATCTTCTAGAGAAGGCATTAGCTCATGCAGCTGTACGGTGTACGACTTATAGAACCGCTGTTTTTGCTTACCATTCAGCATTGGTGGGCATATCTCTGATAGTACCTGCATCACCGCAATTTCGTGCTTAGTGATGTTGATGCCAGACATGTCTAGCGGAATGGTAGTGCCAGAGTTATTCGCAGCATTAGAAGCTTGAGACAGCATAGCAACAGACGTTATCAGTCCTGCAATCCCAACTTTTGAGGCAGTATTTGCTATCACAGAAGCTATAGATAATATCGATTGTTTATTCATTCAGTATTACACTCGCTCGTCTTTATTTAATGGTCATATGTTAATCGGTAAAAAAACAAAAGTCACATAAAATATTGATTTATGTGTAGATATCTTGTGAGCCAAAACCATTTTTTAGCAACATATCAGTAGCATACTCTAATGACGTTACTTCAGTATCAGTACATCGGTTTGTATTGTTGTGGGGTGTTGCTTATTGTAACGCGATGCTTAATCTACTGGTTGTTATTCGTTTGATACAGATCTTGTTACGCTACTTTCATCGTATAATTATCAGCATAAGAAGAGCATGATACTTTGCTAAAGACAGGGTTCGTGTCTGTATATTATTCAGTTATAATCGCCCATGCTATCAAAATGACTCTTTTTCTCTAGACTGAGACGTCATCTCATTGGAGAATTAGAGTATCATGTTTTCATTTTAAATATGAGCATCGTTCTTTGATGGCTATCTTGAACAGATATGGCACGATAGCAGAATTATCAAATAGAGCTGTAGAAAAATCGGCAATAAAATATTAACCATATACTGAGCAGAAATGAGATTTTTAATTAGTAACGATGACGGTGTGTATGCGCCAGGATTATTGGCACTATCTCAAGTATTATCGACTATCGGTGAAGTTGTCGTCGTCGCCCCGAACGATGAACAAAGCGGTTATGCCAGTGCATTAAGTGTTTCAAGACCACTGCATACGCATCAGCTGCCTTCTGGATTTGTAGCGGTAAGTGGCTCACCAGCTGACTGTGTTTATTTGGCACTGCATGAATTGTATCGTGGTAGTGACTTTGACTGCGTGATTACAGGTATCAACTCAGGGGCTAACTTGGGACAAGATGTGATGTTCTCTGGTACGTTCGGTGCTGCATTGACCGCGCAACTATCTGGTATCCCTGCTATAGCAACGTCTTTGGTAGGCGGGGGTGTCAAAAACGGCGGGCAAGAATCAGCCAGTGATTATCAAGTGGCTGCACATGAAATCGTCAAGCTGCTTACTGAAACTTCGGTTTTAGAGATGCTCAAAAGTTTGCCCTATCATGTATTAAACGTTAATATTCCTGATGTGCAGCATGCCGATGATATCAAGGGTCGAAAAATAACCTCGCTAGGCCATAAGCAGGCTGCTCAGCCAGTACGCCATATGATAGACCCACGCGGTCGAGATGCGTATTGGTTGTCTCTACGAAAAGGTAAAAATGAGCGACCATCAGAGACGTCAATCGATGCGATACAAGCAAAGCAGGATGTGATGACAGATTATCAGGCTGTAGCGGCAGGGTATGTCAGTTTATCACCAGTACGCCTACATCATACGCCAACGGCAGCGCTGGATAGATTATCAACACTCGCGCTATAAATTCTATAAGATATAATCCATACCGGCTTATTAAACACTGACGTGTTATGAGAATATCAGAAGACTCTTGTATGATATCAAGCGCTTTTGAATGATTAAACAATGAATGAGCAACACAAAGAATAGGAACCTTGTATGAAAAAAATCATAGCTGGATCGCACCTTGTTAAAGCCGCGTTGATTGGTACTATGGCAGTCGCTACTCTATCTGTCGTTGGCTGTGCAACGAAGCCTACCTATCAATCAGCAAACCAAGCAGGTCCTAAGATTATTACTAACGCGCAAGGCGTCCCTAACTATCACCGTGTACAACGCGGCGATACGGTCAGCCAGATTGCAGCGCGCTATCGTCTGAACTACCGCCAAATCGGAGCGATGAACAATCTAGATAGTAAATATACCATCTATAGTGGCCAATGGCTCAAACTATGGCAAGGCAATGCGGCCAGCACTGCAAGTAACAATAGCTACAGTGCCCCAGTTCAAACGCAACCAACTTATACGCCACCTGTGACCCAGTCTCAAACACCAGCTTATGAGGCCACTGCCAACTCGACCTCTGGTTATGATTATCCTACGCGCAACCCAGTGACTCGTAATATTGACCCTGCTGCGGGCAATATGGGAATGTGGTTTGCGGGCAAGGTTGGTGATCCAGTACTTGCCAGCCAATCAGGAACTGTGCTTTACTCAGGCAACGGTCTGCCAGAGTATGGCAATCTAATTATGATTCGTCATAGTGATAACTACATCACAGCCTATGCGCACAATAGCCAATTATTGGTGCAAGAGGGCGATACAGTACAGCGTGGTCAACGTATTGCCAGTATGGGCAGTAGTGGTCAGACCAATGAGGTAGGCTTAGAGTTTCAGGTTCGCTTAAATGGTAATCCTATTGACCCGCGTAGCGTACTTGGGCGTTAGATTTAAATAATAGCTACGGATAGCTTGGCCACTGTGAGCCATTTTATTTATTCATGTTTGAGATTTTTTATGAGATTAAAAAAGCAATACCTCACCCTTATGCCAGCATTAGTGATGGTCGGGTGTACAAGCCAGCAGGCAATGCAAAGTAAGCCTGTTCGTCAAGGCGGCGTTGAGATTACTCAAACCCAAACCGTTCAGGTCAAACCAACACCTGCACCAGTCGTAAAACCGCAGCCTGCGCCAAAGCCTAGCTATAGTAGCTTTTCTGATTGGAAGTCAGACTTTTCTATGCGGGCCATATCGTCAGGCTATGATGCCCAAGTTATTGGTCGATTGCTCGATTCTGCTTATCTAAATCAGCAAGTCATCTCATTAGATTCAGGTCAGCCCGAGTTTTCTAAGATGCCGTGGGAATACGTAGATTCTGCGGTATCAAGTGGACGCGTCAGTGTAGGGAAGCGCAAATTTGCCGAACAGCGCGCTTACTTGTCTCAGCTAGAGTCTCAATATGGGGTTAATGCAGAGATTATCGCTGCGATATGGGGTATGGAGTCATCGTATGGCGCTGTGACGGGCAATAATGATTTGCCAAGTTCGCTTGCCAGCCTTGCTTATGATGGTCGTCGTCAAGAGTTCGCTGAAACGCAGTTGCTATCGTTAGCGACCTTACTACAACGTGGTGACGTATCATGGTCGCAATTAGATGGTTCTTGGGCAGGCGGCATGGGACAAACGCAGTTTATTCCTGAGACTTGGCTCAAGCAAGGCGTTGATGGTGATGGCAACGGTCACCGTAACCCTTGGGCCACAGGTGATGCACTCGCTTCTACTGCCAACTATCTGAGCAACTCAGGCTGGGTGCGCGGTCTAGCACCTTTTTATGAGGCGACTGTACCTGCTTCGTTTGATTATTCACTGATGGGGAGTAAGCAACCTGCAGCCAGATGGGCGGCGATGGGTGTCGATACGATAGATGACGTCTATTTAGATGCCAATACTCAGATGGAGCTTTGGTTGCCAGCTGGTAAAGATGGTCCCGTATTGCTGCTAAGCCCAAACTTTGATGTTATCAAGGTTTACAATAACTCGTCGAGTTATGCGCTAGGGGTGAGCCTATTGGGCAAAACGATTGATGGACAAAGTGGTCTGCGAAAATCATGGCCCC
Source organism: Psychrobacter sp. MES7-P7E (assembly GCF_002863645.1). Lineage (NCBI taxonomy): Bacteria > Pseudomonadati > Pseudomonadota > Gammaproteobacteria > Moraxellales > Moraxellaceae > Psychrobacter > Psychrobacter sp. MES7-P7E. The sequence goes on from NZ_PJBU01000111.1 coordinate 19,785, forward strand.
GCTATGAGCGTCCGTTATCAACCACGCAAGTGGCCAACTTACAGCGCCGTCTGACGAGTATGGGTTACGATACCAAAGGTGCTGATGGTATCGTGGGCACCAATACTCGTATGGCATTTCAGCGCTGGCAGGCGGATAATGGGCAAACGCCAGATGGATTCATCACTCAAAATAGCGCCTTTTCATTGGCTGGCTGGTGAGGTAAGCTGACGGTATTTATACACCGTATGAAGGTCACGATTCATAATCGCTTTTAGCTATTATAAATCAGTCATTAATCATCAATTAAGCATGTTACCTTGCTCTACAAAAAGCACCTTGCCAAGGTGCTTTTTTTGCCTCAGGCTATGTCTGATTTTGCTGAAATTTATTGAATGAATAAATATTGTGATAATCATCAAATATTTGAGTTGGCTTGATCTCGCAATCTTCAAAACTTATCAGAACAAGGTTAATACAAAAAAATCGATACTGTGAATGATAGACTCTAAGGACAGCTTTTAATAATAAAGATTCAATCACAAATAATGAGAACGATCAAAAGAGCATACCTTTATGATTACTATGGAAGAATTACAAGCGGCAATAAAGCTGCGTATCAATGATTATAATGATGTGGATTTTCCGCTGCACAAAAGAGCCGTCAATATCTGTGATCTATTAGACAGCCGTAACCACATACTCGCGCAAGATATTGCATCACCTTTTGATGTGCCAAGACAGAATCTATCTGCTATGGATGGTTATGCCATTGCAAAAGGAAGTGAGCTGTCAGAAGGCAAGACGATTGAAATCATTGGTGAGTCTCAAGCAGGCAGTGCCTATGCTGGTGAGACAGTAGCAGGGCAGGGTGTGCGTATTTTTACTGGCGCGGTCGTCCCTGACTGTTGTGATACGGTCATCATGCAAGAGAATACCAACTTTGCTGATATCAAAGCGACTATTGATAAGACTCAGCCGTACAGCATCACTCTCACGCAAACGGCCGAAACCAACGATAATATCCGTGCGCAAGGCGAAGAGGTTGAGTCTGGCGAAGCTGTGCTAAAGATAGGAAAACGAATTAATCCTGCCGATATCAGCTTGCTGGCAAATTTAGGTATCAGCGAAGTGAGCGTGTTTCAACCACTCGTCGTCGGTGTGCTCGCGACAGGCGATGAGCTCGTCGCTATTGGCGATGAGCTGGAACATCTAGCCCAAATATATAATTCAAACACCCCAACGCTCAAAAGCTTACTGTCGGATCTACCTATAATCATTCGTGACTATGGCATCATTCCTGATGATTTGGATAAGACGACAGCTGCGGTCAACGAAGCCATGCAAGACTGTGATGTGCTCATATCGACAGCAGGCGTCTCAGTCGGCGATTATGATTTTCTGACGACGGTGATCGAAACGCTTGGGCAAATCAACCACTATAAAGTGGCGATGAAACCTGGTAAGCCTTTCGTATTTGGCGAGTTAAATAAAAATCTCTATAAGCCCGTGTTGTATTTTGGTCTACCGGGTAATCCGCTCTCCACAGTTGTGGGCGCGCTACAGTTTGTGATACCCGCATTATGGCAGATGTCAGGTGCGAGTGTGTCCGAGCAGCCGATGCCGCTAACGATCAACGCTAAACTCACAAATGACATCAAAAAGTTCCCTGGCCGCAAAGACTTTCAGCGCGGCGTATTGTCACAAGATGAGGCGGGTCATTACCAAGTTGAATGCTTTTCAAGTCAACAATCACACAGAATAAAACAGCTGAGCCGCGCCAATTGCTTTATTGTATTAGACAAAGACAGTGGCAACGTAGCAGCTGGTAATGACGTCGTTGTACAACCGTTTCCTTGGCTACATCGCTAATTCATCGTTTGCCAATTTATTGTAAGGTGGTCGTACAAAGCTAGAGAGTAACCCTATAACCTTACACTGGTATGCTAAATACGAATAACAAAGTAGTGCTTATAGTAAGCAGTACTGATGGCAGTAACATATGATTGATGACAACATAGATGACAAACACAAAATAGACAGTCCGCAACTCTATTCACCGAGCTTGGCACCCGCAATGTCTGATGGCTACATAGAGCCTTCCTTGGTCGTGCCTACTGAGCAGATGAGTGACTATCAACAGCCGCTAACCGATGGGTTTGCACGGCGTCTGACTTACTTGCGTCTGTCTATTACTGACTTTTGTAATTTTCGCTGTGAGTATTGCCTGCCAAATGGCTATCAAGGTAAGCGGCCTGATGATGAGCTAAGTATCTCTGAAATTGCCACCTTGGTGCGCGGCTTTGCTCAAGTAGGTACCAAGAAGGTTAGAATTACAGGTGGTGAGCCTTCTATTCGTCGTGATGTTGTCGAAATTATCGAAACGATTAAGCAGACTGACGGTATTGAGACAGTTGCGATGACCAGTAACGGTTATAAATTGGGTAAACATATAGCCAACTGGCAAGCTGCTGGACTTGATCAGCTCAATATCAGTATGGACAGTTTTGATGCTGCTACTTTTCATAAAATGACAGGCTTTGATACCTTGCCGCAGATATTGGCTGACATGGATATATTGTTAGAAACGACTGACATCAAACTCAAAATAAATAGTGTCTTGATGGCAGAGACTGCTTTTGAGAATTTAATCACGGCGATCGACTATGTCAAAGACAGACAAGTGACCTATCGCTTTATCGAATTTATGCAGACCAGTGATAATAGCGATTTGTTTTTTGCGCAGCATGCTCAGTCTGATATTATCACCGATTACTTGTTAGAAAATGGCTGGCAGCCACATGAGCGCGGTAGTGCCGATGGTCCAGCGGTAGAGTACAGCCACCCTGAGTATGTCGGTCGTATCGGTATGATTGCCCCATATGCGGCGCACTTCTGTGATACCTGTAATCGTCTGCGTGTAAGCAGCCAAGGCAAGGTGCATTTGTGTCTGTTTGACCAAGGCAACTACGACATCCGTCCATACTTACAGCAAAACGATATCCAAGGATTGGTAAACACTTTACATAGCTTTATGCCAATCAAGCCTGAGCATCATCATCTGCATAACTCTAACAGTGGCATCATGCACAATCTGTCGATAATCGGCGGATAAAAAATTTTGAGTCTGCAATCATGACGCTGATAGTGATTGTCTTCCAGTGCAATCGTTTTTCTACATAAATTTTTTTAATACAACTGCTTTTTAATACAATTATAAAATGACATCTATAAAGGATTATTTATGAGTAAGCCTGCTGCACAATTTACACCGCTTAATATTGCTGTATTGACCGTTTCTGATAGCCGTACGCTGGCAGAAGATACGTCAGGGCAGTACTTAGTAGATAGCTTGACCGAAGCAGGGCATCATTTGGCAGATCGCCAACTAATCACCGACGATATTTACCAGATTCGCGCAGTCATCAGTGGTTGGATTGCTAGTCCAGACGTTCATGCGGTTATTACCACTGGCGGCACAGGGTTCTTCATCAGAGATAGCATGCCAGAAGCTGTGAGTGTGCTGTTTGATAAATCAATTGATGGTTTTGGTGAAATGTTCCGTTTAATCTCAAAAGATGAAATCGGTATGTCTACCGTACAATCACGAGCAGTTGCTGGTATGGCCAATGGTACGGGTATATTCTGTCTACCAGGCTCTTCTGGTGCTTGCCGTACTGGTTGGGAAAATATCTTAAAAGATCAGTTTGATAGTCGTACTCGTCCATGCAATTTTGTGCCGCATTTTTTGGCACAAAACCCCAGCCATGATTGAGTTATAAATAATTGAGCTATGAGTGATATACAATCAAATCTGAAAGGTAATAGCGTAGTAACAGATTGCTCAAATAATCTGGATGGTTTGGCAGGTGTGGTTATCTTGGCAGGTGGGGCATCCAAGCGCATGGGAACGGCTAAAGCGATGCTGACACTACCGTCAGGTGAGCAGCTGCTAGACTATCATGTTCGTCATGCGAGCAAGCTAAAGGTTCCTATATTGATTGCAGATAATGGTCGCGACTTTCAAACGGGCTTAGATGTCCATTCAGAAAAACCTAATGCGCCTGTTATTCATATTGCTGATTATGGTGCTGATGTTGACTCTAATAAGTATGATGAGCAGATCAAAACTGGCGGCGCATTGGTGGCTATCGAATCAGCCTTACAAACATTGAGCGATTTGAATGATTCAGGCGTATCACAAAACGTACAAGCATTATGGTTACTGGTTATTAGCTGCGATAGCTTAATACCAGCAACTGACTTGTGGCAAAAATTACAATGTGAAATGAGCCTTGCTGCCGATAAAAAAGTAATTTGCTTGAAAGATGACAGTCACTTATATCCATTGTTAAGCCTGTATCAGCTAAGTATCGAGCCTGATTTGAAGGCCTATATAGATAACAGTCAGCGTAGAGTGATGCAGTTTATTCAGCCATTGGTGCAAGCCGTACCATTTAACAAAGAGTGGCAAAAGTTGACCAACTTTAATACGCCTGAAGATTTTAAGCAGGCATATGTTGCTCTACCAAAATAAGAAAAATATCACATAAGAAAGGTTATATAAATGAATGACAGCGTTCAGATAAATCAGCAATCTACTTTATCTCACTTAGATAGTGATGGTGATATTACCATGGTCGATGTCAGTGGTAAGACAGCAACGACGCGAGAAGCCAATGCCACTGGACAAGTACGCTTTCCCAGTAAAATTTATGCGCAGATTAAAGCGGCTGATGGAATGACCAAAAAAGGCAGCATCACGCAAACAGCTCATATCGCTGGTATCATGGCGGCCAAACGCACTCATGATCTTATACCGCTTTGTCATCCACTACCGCTAGACAAGATAGGCTTAAGCTTTGAGTACAATGACGCGCTCAACAGTATCACGGTTAGTGCGGTGGTCAAGGTTACGCATAAGACAGGGGTTGAGATGGAAGCGTTAACAGCGGTCAGCGTTGCCTGCTTAACTATCTATGATATGACTAAAGCGCTATCGCATGACATCGTTATAGATGATATTCATCTGGTCAAAAAGACAGGTGGTAAGTCAGACTATAGTCATGCTTAAAGTGACGAAATTGTAGAGTGCGTCATCAATTAATTAGTCAATCAATAAAGATATGCTAAATGCCAAGCAAGGAAGCTTGCATAAGATGGAGAGGTTTATGAGTGCTATCGATATGACAACTAATATCGAATCAACGATGAATATTAATGTCATGTATTTTGCCAGTTTGGCTGACGAGGCCAATTGTCAACAAGAGACAGTAAGCGTACAGCAGGATACGTCATTGACTGAACTATACGAACAACTTAGTCAAAAGCATCGCTTTAGCCGTCCGCAGTCGGAGTTACGCGTTGCAGTAAATGACTACTTTGCTAAATGGACTGACCAGATAAATGATGGTGATAGCGTGGTTTTCATCACGCCAGTCGCTGGTGGTTAGATAAGCGTTTACTAGTGTTCATTTTGTCAGTGGCTATTCAGTTGCGATAAAGAGAAAATAATAAATAGAGAAGAAAAATGACCGACAACGTTCACGATCATTCCATGACTATCAAACGTAGTGCTGACGAAGCTTACCTTATCGCTGAGCGTGATGGTTTTGCGCTACTAGATATTGCGATTGACGAAGATAGGCTAAAAAGTACTTTAGATAATGACAGCTGCGGCGCGTTTGTTTGTTTTGAAGGGCGAGTGCGTAATCATAATAACGCTACGAGCGTTGATCGTCTTACCTATTATGGGTATGAGGATTTGGCCATCAATCAAGGTCGCGCCATTATAGAAGAAGCCAAAAAGCGTTTTGAAATTACCCATGCTATTGCGATACATCGTATCGGTGCATTAGAAATTGGCGACGTGGCTGTATGGGTTGGGGTAGTGTCAGCGCATCGTTATCCAGCATTTGATGCTTGTCGCTGGATATTAGATACCATCAAAGCGGATATTCCTGTGTGGAAGCAAGAATACTACGAAGACGACTCGTCTAAATGGCTTAGCAATAATGGTTAAGTCATTAGTTACTGTCTGTGTATCTGCTTGTCTGCTATTGTCACTAAGTGCTTGTACGCAAGACAAAGACGCTAATACGACGCTTACTGATACTACTGAGCAATCTCATACATTGCGTATTGCTGCGGCTGCTAACTTATCTGATGTACTCCCTCATATCATTGATAGCTATCAGGCTGATAATAGCTCATCTGCCCAAAATATTTCAGGTATCTCAGATATTGAAGTTACTTATGCCTCTTCTGGTAAGTTATATGCGCAAATCAAAGCAGGGGCACCGTATGATATATTCTTGTCTGCCAATCAAGATTTTCCTGCTAAATTGGCTGATGAAAATTCAGCTGATGTTACTAGTAAAGAGCGTAAACTAACTAAGCCCTTTACATATACCAGAGGACAGTTAGCGCTCTATAGTGTCAGCAAACCTTTAAACGATTTTACGCCAACATCGCTAGGTGATGTGTTTACCAGTGCTGACTTTACTCAGGACAGCAAGGTAGCTATTGCGAACCCTGACCTTGCGCCTTATGGTGCGTCTGCCAAAGCCTATCTGCAATCACAAAATATGTACGATAAGTTAAATGCTCAAAAAAGCTTGATACAGTCAGAGAATATCGGTCAAGCGTTTCAATATGCGTATACGGGTAGTGTGGACTATGGGTTTGTAGCACAGTCTCAGCTTGTTGCGATTAAAGCCAAGCCTGAGCAGTTTATTACCTTATTGCCAGCGTCTTATCCAGCTATCTTACAAGATGGCATAATTATCAATAACACCGCCCCAGCAGCAGACTTCACCGACTACCTGCGCTCAAAAGCAGGGCAGCAACACTTCTTACAAGTAGGCTATCTGGCCGTCCAGTAATACGTTAGACTAGGGTTGCTTGAATGTTCAACAGACCCTAACCCCTCTCATCATAGAACGAGCAGTGACATTATATGATCGACCAGTCTCTTATGTCAGACATGCTCAGTCCATTTTGGGTGAGCATTAAGCTCGCTTGCGTGACTACCTTATGTCTATTGCTATTTGCAACGCCTATCGCTTATTGGTTGGCTAAGCCGAGCCGTATAAAAGCAATAGGACGTCTTAAGGTACTGCTCATGGGCATCATTGCGATGCCTCTGGTGCTACCACCTACCGTGATTGGTTTTTATCTACTGTTACTGCTCAGTCCTAGTGTGGGTATCGGTAAATGGTTGAGCGAACATAATATTAGCCCGCTGATTTTTACCTTTGAAGGTCTGGTCATTGGTTCTATTATTTACTCATTGCCTTTTTATATACAGCCTGTCTATGCACAGTTTTTGCGGATTCCGCAAAGTGTCACGGAAGTCGCTCATCTCTTAGAGCCCAGTCGTATGCGACGGTTTATGAAAGTGGCTTTACCGCAAGCGCGGGTGGGTATTATTTTGGGTAGTTTGGTAAGCTTTGCTCATACCATTGGAGAGTTTGGGGTTGTACTGATGATAGGCGGCAGCATCTCAGGCGAAACTAAGGTGGTATCGATTGCTATATATGAGCAGGTAGAAGCGCTCAACTATGAGGCGGCGCATATGATGTCTGGTATTCTGATTATTATGGGTGTAGTGATGGTAGCGTTAATCGCTAGTGTGAGCCGAATAAGTCAACGTCCATAGCACTGAAATATTTGTATGCCAGTTAAGAAGTGTTAGATAGCATAGTAGCTATATAAACAATGTCTAAGTAGAATATGCAGACACAAAAAAACCTCAAACAATCTAATGCTTGAGGCGAAACTTGCTTAAACTTGAAAGTTTAAATTCGTTTTAAATATGGCGCAGCGGACGGGACTCGAACCCGCGACCCCCGGCGTGACAGGCCGGTATTCTAACCAACTGAACTACCGCTGCTTAGGTCTCTTAGCTTGTTTAGCCACTTGCTAAGAAGTGGTGGGTGATGACGGATTCGAACCGCCGACATTCTGCGTGTAAGGCAGACGCTCTACCAACTGAGCTAATCACCCTTCGAACAATTGCTAAGCAATTTATTCAACATCAACTGAGCTCTTAAGTTTGTCACTAAGCTCCGTTGCTGTGGGTGTGTATTATATAGATTTACAGTTGGGTGTCAAATATTATTTTAATATTTTTAGAAAATAATTATAAACCGGACTTGTAATCTATCAAAAATAGCACTCAAAGCCATGTATTATATAGCATTTCTAAAAACACACTTATTATCATTATTTGTTGTTTAGAGGTGAAAAGCTACTATACTATGGATGTTTTATTCGTTGAACACGGTTGATGGAGGCCAATATAAACACTTTTACTATTAAAGATACTTTTACTAGCTGGACCTGGGGAGACTTAGCGGGTCTAGGTCTGGTGCTGCATATTGTACTTATGATAGTAATGACGCTGCGAGTGGTTTCTGTGCAGCGCAATATTGGCGTGTCTATCGCTTGGGTGGCTGTGCTTTACACGTTGCCAATATTTGGTTTTGTGGCGTACATCCTGCTCGGTGAGCCGATGATTGGACGACGCTATCGTGAACGCGTAGATCAAGCCAGCATCTTGATGAACGATATGGCAAGGCGTGAGCATCTGATTTTTGATAAAGGGCAGGACTTATTACCAGCCAACTACCGCGGTGTTAGCCAAATAGGAACGCGCTGGACCGGGTTTGGTGTATTTCCCAATCACCAAATGCAGCTGTTGACGGATCCTGCTTCTATTTTTCAGCGTTTGATTGAAGATATTCATGCCGCCCAGCGTATTGTCCTTATGGAGTTTTATATTGTCTATCCAAAAGGACAGGTGTTAGAAGTTATAGAGGCGCTGTCTGTAGCGGCTCAGCGCGGCGTAGAGTGTCATATATTGGCTGATAGTGTGGGCAGCTTTAGCTTTATTAATAGTAGCGTGCACCGCAAATTAGAAAAAGCAGGGGTTTATGTCCATCAGTCATTGCCAGTAGGACTGTTTAAGACGCTATTTAAACGTTCTGATTTGCGCAATCATCGTAAAATGGTGGTTATCGATGAACATATTGGCTATATCGGCAGCTTCAATCTGGTTGATCCAAGGTTTTTTAAGCAAAATAAAAACGTTGGTCAATGGATTGATGTGGCGCTACGAACGACTAGCCAGCACTCGATTAGTATCAATACAGCGATGGCTAAAGTGGTTGTTACCGATATTGGTGCTGAAAGTAATGACAATCTTGCCGAGCTGCATCAACGGGTTAATAACTATACTCGTAAGTTATATGTGATGCATCCGACCATCAATGATCTAAATAGCCGCGTGAAGGTATTGGCGGATACGATTGATGATCATGAGCAGCCAGATATAGGCGCCACCTCGATTGTCGTACCAAAGATGCCTGTCGTGGACAAAGTCTTGGCGCAGCTAATACCTTCAGCACCGCAGCTAACGGCTCATGTGATTTACAATACGTTAGTTTCTGTGATTCATCGTGCCAATAAGCGCATTCGCATTACCACACCTTATTTTGTCCCTGATGAGTCCCTATCGGGTGCGCTGACGATAGCGGCTAAGCGCGGCGTTGAGGTGACGATTATTGTTCCTGAAAAGGTGGATTCATTTTTGGTACAGCATGCTTCTCAGGCTTATTATCAAGAGTTGTTGGATGCAGGGGTAACGATCGCATTGTTTAGAGGTGGTTTGCTACACGCAAAAACAGTGGTTATCGATGATGACTACTGTTTATTTGGCACCGTCAATATTGATATGCGCAGCTTTTATTTAAATATGGAAGTCAGTTTGGCGATTTATACGCCAGAAATGGTCGCCCAAGTAGCGGACTGTCAGAAAGTCTATTTAGAAAACTGCCGAATCTTGGATAGTGATGAGTGGCAACAGCGTCACGGATCAAAACGCTTGTTTGATAATGTCGTGCGCTTGTTCAGTCCTTTATTGTAGCACTCGAGTTTTTAGGGTAAGGTAATCTACCAGTATCGCTCTATTATCTTAGTAATAGCAGCACTTTTATAGCCTATACTTTTTTGGTTTATTTATCTGCAAAGAGGTCACTCCCGTCTATGTCTGCATCCCCTTTAACGCCACTGGACTATATTGCAGAAGGCTACTGGCAAGATTTCTTAGTTGGGCGTCCTATTGCGGGCGGTATCGCCTACGAAACTGAGCTGCGTGCTTGTACGTTAGATGAGTCGCTTGAGAGTTTACAGCGTATCGACACGCTATTGTCTCAAGTACGCCGAGATATGATCAAGAGCGGTATATGGGAAGAGGCGACGCTGCTGATCGATGAGCACTATCGCAACTTTATGGTGTTTTTGGCGTTTTATGCAGGTCGCGTATTGGCACAGCAGTGGCAGAGCAAGCCACATTGGTATGGTCAGTTTGAGCTGCGTAAACGTTACCCTGAGTTGTCATTGATCACCGATGATTTTTATCAGCATATGGCAGTCGGTTATGATAATGATAGCGTGGTTAAAGAGCGCTTATTTTTTGCGCTAGAGCCAATAGGGCTGCGTCTTTTTGGTCATATTGATCGGCAGTTTGACCCAGTACAAGGCGGGCAAGTAGAGAGTGGGTTATATCAAGCGGTTAGCCTTAAACTACCAACTACTTTAAGCAACGATGTTCATTCAGTGCCTGAATTAACAGCGGATAAAGTAACAACGCATAAAGCAACCACTCATCAAGTCACTGAAAGCATCGTTCCGAGCGCAGATTTAAATACGCATATCGGTACTATCCAATTAAATGCTCCTCTTAACAAGCCAGAGGAAGTATCGATAGGAGCTGAGCATAACCAAGCAAACGTAGTGCCTCCTGAGTCTGAGAATTCAATAAAGCCTGAGCTGACTAAAGTAGCGCAACCAACGGCTAAGCCTGCGTCACCTGTAAAAAACACATCAACGCCAGAGATGTTTACGCAACTGCTCGTAGAGTTAGATGAGATAACGGTGCCACAACCAACTGGTGATGTGCAATATAAGCAAGCACGCAAAGTATTAGATCAGTTCGAGCAGCATATTGCCAAACAGAACAAACCTCGTCGCCAAGTTATATTTTCAGATAATCATATCGCAGCAAAAAACAAAGCGTTGCTATTACTACAAGCGGCTGCTGAAGATGGTAATACAGCGGCTATGTTACGTTTGGCCATGTATGAATTGTTAGGTGAAGGTTTGACAGCGGACAGTGACAATCAAAAAAAATCTGGCGTAGATTGGGTTAATCAAGCCGCCAGCAAAAACGACAGCCGTGCTCAGCGTCTACTCAGTAAAATGTATTATCAAGGAGTAGGGGTGTCTCAAGATATAGATAGCGGTAAATACTGGTTAGAGCAAGCAGCGGATAATGGTCATGCAGAAGCGGCCAATCTGGTCAAGCAATGGCAGCAAGCAGATATGCTGCTGACCACACAGAAGCAAGAGCAGCATAGCACCAAGCGTTATCAGCTGTTAATCGGCGCAATCATCGCAGTCGCTTTATTGATAATAATCATTATCTAACAATCATTATCTAATAACTATTTACTCAGTAACTTTTTAAAAGCTTATTGTTACAGCTTAAATTCAGGTAGAATTGGCGCGCTTTACCTTTACCCTTTTATTGTTTGATTCATAACTAATTTGGGCTGTTCCATGCCATCATCTAATACCCCGTCTGACCACTCTGCAAATCCAATTGACCCTGTATCATCGCCTAGTCGTGCGGTACATGAGACACCTTTATATTATCAGTCTCTTATTGGGCTGCTAAAGCCACTATATCGTCTGCAAGTATGGCGTCGATCTCATAAAAACGAAAACTATCAGCAGGAAATCGATCAGCGTTTTGGCAGGCAGTATCCACCGCGTCCAGTGGTCAATGCTGATAGCGATAAAGGGGTGATTTGGTGCCACGCAGTCTCACTAGGTGAGACCAATACGGTCGCGCCTTTACTAGATATGTTATTGGCTAATGGCTATCAGATATGGTTGACCAATACGACTCAGACAGGTTTTGCTCGTGGCGCCAGTCGTTTTGCAGAAAAGATAGCTCAGGGTCAGATGAGTCATAGTTATGTGCCAGTCGACAGCCCTGCTGTTATCGAGACTTTCTTAACGCATGTGCAGCCGATCGCTGCACTGTTTGTAGAAACAGAGCTATGGGCAAACATCTTGACCAAATTATCCCAGCACCGTATTCCAAGTATTCTAGTCAATGGTCGACTATCTGCTTCTTCTTTTCAGAGCTATCAAAAAATTGGTGCAGTCAGCGCCAGCATGATGAAAAATCTTTCTTTAATTATTGCGCAAGACAGTGACTCTGCTAAACGCTTTAGGCGACTAGGGGCTAGTAGCGCCCAAATTCGCGTAGCAGGCTCATTAAAGTGGGTAATCAATGCGTCCACAACTAATGACAAAGCGGTAGAAGATAACAGTATTCATAGTAAGAAAGCTGATCTGCGAGCAGAGTTTGGTATAGCAGATCGTCCTGTGTGGGTAGCTGCGAGTACTCACGATGGCGAAGAGGCAGCAGCGTTGTCATTGCAGCAGCAACTACTGTCTCAAGCCACATTAGCAGATACGCTGCTTGTTATCGTCCCTAGGCATCCTGAGCGTTTTGATGCAGTAGCAGATCTCATTCAAAAAACTGGGTTAAACATGGCTCGGCGCAGTGATGGGGAAGCGATTGATGCAGACACTCAAGTCTATCTAGCAGACAGCATGGGTGAGATGATGACTTGGTATACATTGGCAAATGTAGCATTTGTGGGCGGCTCGCTGGTAGATATTGGTGGGCATAATCCAGTGGAGCCTGCAAGTGTGGCAACGCCTGTACTGATGGGGGGTTACACTCAGTCTTGCCAAAGCGTAATAGACAAATTGGCTAGCGTAGGCGCTGTATATCAGCCAAGTAATGACTTCTATCGTCCAATCGAGTCAAATAGCTCAAGTAGTTCGGATGCACAGATAGTCAGTGATGAGCAGTTAAAGGCGAATAAAAAATCCTCTCGTAAGAAAACAGCTTATAACCGTGAAGACGCTGTTAGCATTTATATGCAGCTAGAGACTTGGCTAAGTAATTTGCCATTAGCCGCGCAGGCAGGGCTAGCTGGCGAGCAAATGACGATACAGCAGCAAGCGGTACTGACCCGTCAATTTACGATGATTGAAGACGCTATCGAGATGTCTTCCAACCAAGATAGCTTATGAACTGTATATTATTGCCCGCTGAAAACTTCTCATCAGATACAGCAAAAATCGATTCCTTGTCTCAAGTCAGCCATGTGACTAAAGTGCTGGGCGCGAAAGTCGGTGATACGCTTAAAATTGGCCAAATCGGCGGCAATCTTGGTACTGCTGTTATCGAAGATATTACCGCTGACAGCATTCAGTTAAGTAACGTTCAGCTCAATACTGTGCCGCCAGCCAAATTAGATTTGACTGTCATTTTGGCGTTACCGCGTCCTAAAGTGCTACGGCGTTTAATCATGGATATGACGGCGCTTGGTGTACGCGATATCATTCTTATCAATAGCTATCGTACTCAAAAAAGCTATTGGCAAAGCCCAATGCTTGAGCGGATAGACGAGTTTGTATTAGAAGGTCTGCAACAAAGCATCGATACGATTGTTCCTAGTATTACGCTACAAAAACGTTTTAAGCCATTTGTTGAAGACACACTTGCAAGCCTAATGAACAATCGAGCGATTGTCGCGCATCCTTATAGTCAGCAGTCATTTTCTGAGTTTTTACAACTACAACCATCACGAGAGCTACCGAGTATAGTCTGCATAGGTGCTGAAGGTGGTTGGATTGACTATGAGATAGAGATGCTGTCGGCACAAGGTTGCACGCCTGTACATATAGGCTCTCGTATCTTACGTACAGAAGCTGCGGTCAATGCAATTTTAGGGCAATGGCTCCTTTAGATTGACACTAAAATGCGTCGCCAGACCAAACTATTGAAAGAACTGGGCCGCTAAAAATAGCTCTTAAAAATCAATGCTAAAGACTCATCACAGGTATATTTGCCAGTTAAACAAATGTATTGATAATTAATCTCACTTCCATTAGTATGTTGCTTTGATATATTATGGCCTGATTACTGCTAGCGCTTAGCAAGTCAGCGTTATAATCACTGTTATTTTGTCTCACCATCCGTCTTACTTTTTTTATAGCATTACTATGGGGAAAACCATGTCATTAAACGCTATCAGCGCTAATCTAACCTCTACGAAGCTTATCTTACCTGCAGCCGTATTTGGCATGATGTTGGGTTTGGCGGGTTGTAGTAATTCTTCAACCACAGAAGAGAGCGTAGAAGTAGAGTCAACAGAAACAGGTGCTGAGCAGCAAGCAGCAACTGACGAAGCTATGACTGCTGATGGTCAGACAATTACTATCTACTCATCACGTAATGAGCAGCTGATTAAGCCATTGTTAGATCGCTATACTGAGCAAACAGGCGTAAAAGTTGAACTGGTTACAGACCAAACTGGGCCTTTGATGGCGCGTCTAAAAGCTGAAGGTCAGAATACCCCAGCTGATATGCTATTGACCGTTGATGCTGGTAACTTATGGCAGGCTGCAGAGCAAGGCCTATTACAACCAGTATCATCTACTGTATTAGAAGCTAACGTCCCTGCAAAATACCGTGATCCAAAAGGTCAGTGGACAGGTCTGTCACTACGTGCACGTACTATCTTTTATGACCCAAGCAAAGTCACTGCTGACCAGCTATCTACTTATGCAGATTTAGCCGATCCAAAATGGAAAGGCAAATTATGCTTACGTACTTCTAAAAAGGTCTATAACCAATCGCTTGTCGCTAGCATGATGGAGCATTTGGGCGAAGAGAAGACCGAAGCAGTTATTAAAGGGTGGGTTGATAACCTAGCGACTGATGTGTTCAGTGACGACGTTGCGATGTTAGAAGCTATCGCTGCTGGTCAGTGTGAAGTGGGTATTGCCAATAGCTACTACTATGGTCGTCTATTGGACGAGAAACCAAACTTCCCTGTTAAAATATTCTGGGCAAACCAAGATACGACTGGTACGCACGTAAACATCTCAGGCGCTGGCGTGGTTGCAGGTTCAGACAATCCAGATGGTACGCTTAAACTGATAGAGTGGTTGTCATCTGATGAGGCACAAGGTCTTTATGCCAGCTCTGACAAAGAATTCCCAGTAAAAGTAGGTATCGATGAGTCAGACATGCTCAGATCATGGGGCGAGTTCAAAAAAGATGATATCAATGTACAGAAATTCGGTGAACTACAAACTCAAGCTATCCAAATGATGGATAAAGCGGGTTATAAATAAGGGGTCGCCAGTAATACTGATACCAATCTCAAAACCATAACTTTTAGACAATAGTTCTCAAAGCACGGCTTTTAAACAACAGCTTTTAAAGAATAAGTTCAAAGGTTAGTCGTTACAGATCAGTTATTCAAGTAATGACGATTTTGAGGTTGGTATAAGCTTACAAGGTCTCTATACGTATGACACGGTAATGATAATATGATCACAACGCCAGATGCGTCTGTTAGTCAAAACGATACTGTCAATAACGGTGTTAACGACCAGCAGACTGTCAGCCAAGACCATGCCCTTCGTAAACGTATTATCTCGAAATCAGTCTTAGGGCTGATTTCGTTGTTTATGCTAGTACCGATTTTAATCGTGCTGCTGTCGTGGACACAGCCAGTGGCAGAGATTTGGACACACATGGCAGACTATGTACTGCCGCAAGTGCTCAAAAACACGGCGATTTTATTGCTAATGGTGACTGTTGTTTCAGGCACTATTGGTACTGCTCTGGCTTGGGTGACTAGTATGTATCGTTTCCCTGGTCAGCGTTTCTTTTCGTGGGCATTGATGTTGCCACTTGCCATCCCTGCTTATGTGTTGGCATTTGTCACTATCGGCATTGTTGACTTTAGTGGGCCGCTACAGACAGCTCTGCGCGATTCTGGTATTAGTACTGCTCTACCGTCGATAAGGAATGTATGGGGCGCAGGCTTGGTATTATCGCTAGCGTTTTATCCTTATGTATATTTGCTCGCGCGTCAGGCATTTTTGTCGCAAGGCAGGCGAGCGATAGAAGCGGGGCAAATGCTAGGTTTGAGTCGTAGCCGTGTATTTTTTCGTCTGGCGCTACCACAAGCATTACCGTGGATCATTGGTGGCTTGCTGCTAGCCAGTATGGAAACCTTAGCGGATTTTGGTGCAGTATCGGTATTCAATGTCGATACTTTTACTACCGCCATTTATAAAGCATGGTTTGGTTTTTTTAGTTTGACCACAGCGGCTCAGCTAGCAGCCTTGCTCATTGGTGTGATCTTTATTGTGGTATTGTTTGAGCAGTATTGGCAAGCGAAGCGTGGTAGCTCACTGACCCAAGGTAGCAGCCAGCGCTTTGACGCTAGCAAACCTGCCAAATTCGCCATGACACTGCTGTGTACGCTGATCTTTCTGGTCGCCTTCTTAATTCCTTTCTTACAGCTTATCTATTGGACAGCACTGAATTTTCGCCAAGATTTTGATGCACGTTACATTGATTTTGTCACCAATAGCCTCATGATTGCTAGTATGACCACGCTATTTATTGCTTTTTTGGCCATTATTATTGCGTGGATCAAACGGCAGTATCCTGATAAATCGACTAAGCTAATGACCACTTTAGCCAATTTAGGCTATGTCGTACCGGGGACTGTATTGGCGGTAGGGATATTTATACCTATTGCGTGGCTTGATAATCAAATGATTGCCTTTGGTATCACCTCACAGCAAGTGCTTTCTGGCAGCGTCATTGTTATGCTACTGGCGCTATCGACGCGTTTTATGACAGTGAGTTTTCAGCCAGTTGACAGACAGTTGCAGCGATTGACAGTCAATCAGGAGGCTGCCGCAAAATTACTGAGCGACAGTCCTTATCAGCGCTGGCGTCATGTGATGCTGCCTGTGCTTAGCCCTGGCGTATTGACTGCATTATTGATGGGTTTTGTCGAAGTGATGAAAGAGATGCCCATTACGCTGATGACACGGCGTCAAGGCTGGGATACGCTTGCAGTACGAGTGTTTGAAATGACGAGCGAAGGCATGTGGGGACGAGCCGCTTTGCCGAGTTTGCTAATCGTGCTGGTTGGTTTGCTCCCTGTTTGGATATTATTGCGTCAAAGCGACAAACACAGTTAGTAACAACAAAGCTAATAGCAATAATTTGACATAAGTTTAACAGCACACTCGTAGTGTCAGCTATATTATAATTTGCTCTGTTTTATCGATGGTTTTACTTACTAATAGCGAACTGGTACCGTTTATGTACACTGATTCAATGAACGACTCTACAAATTCTAAGTCAGAAAAGGCTCGGGCTAATCACATGCCTGTAGCAAAATCAGCACTGTCACAAAATAGAATCAATCCAGTTCAGCCGAATAAAACTGTAGAGCAGAGCAGTACCTCACAACAAAATACTGAGAAACATATCGCGACAGATCCTTACTTTAGTGTGCAAAATCTCATCGTAGGCTATGACGATACTATTGTCGTCAATGGTCTATCGTTGATGTTGGAGCAAGGAGAGATTGGTTGCTTCTTGGGTTATAGTGGCTGCGGGAAGACCACAGCGCTACGAGCAATCGCGGGACTGGAGCAAAGTCGTGGCGGCACTATTTATCTAAACAACCAACGCCTAACAGAGAAAACTGCTCGTCAATCATTTGCAGTTGCGCCAGCCAAGCGTGGCATGGGCATGGTGTTTCAAGACTATGCTCTGTTTGGGCATTTAAGCGTGGCAAAAAACATCGCCTTTGGTCTCAATAAGTGGTCAGCTGCTGACAAAAAAGCCCGTGTGGCTGAGATGCTAAGTTTAGTTGAATTGACTGAACATGCAGACAAACGTCCAAATGAGCTTTCTGGTGGTCAGCAGCAGCGTGTGGCTCTAGCAAGAGCGCTAGCCCCCAAACCAAAACTACTATTACTTGATGAACCATTCTCTAATCTAGATGTGGTGCTGCGTGAATCACTAGCAATGAATGTCCGTGATATTCTTAAACGTACCAACACCACAGCAATTTTGGTCACTCATGATCAAAATGAAGCGTTCGCGCTAGCGGATAAAGTAGGGGTAATGGATAAAGGACGATTGGTGCAGTGGGCGCGACCAAGCGAGCTGTATCATGAGCCTGTCAGTCCTTTTGTCGCTGAATTCGTAGGCGAAGGCGCGATGATAGACGGCATTATCAAAGAAGGTCATGTTGAGACGGCGCTAGGTAATATCTATCGTCGCATGGAAGTCTATGATGAATCAGGCCAGCCACAGTACTGCGAATATGATTATCCAAATGGTACGCCAATCAAAGTACTCGTGCGCCCTGATGATATTATTCATGATGATGACAGTACGCAGACAGCTTTGGTTATCGGACGTGTGTTTCGCGGTGCCAACTACTTGTACCGTCTGCAGTTAGACGACGGACAGACTGTCTTATCCTTGGTTGCGAGCCATCATAACCATGCAATCGGCTCGCATATTGGCATTCTGCCTTTGCTAGAGCATGTCGTAGTCTTTGATGAAAAAGACATCAATGCCACTACTTGGTCAGAATACGATAGATCATCGAGAATGGATGAAGAGGTTTAGTAGTCTTCATCCATTCTTGGGTAATCTTCTAAATTTACCGTTTAGCCAAAATGTGTAAATAACGGCCAAGCCATTTGTACGGCTCTAATTGTGAGTAGCGTAACTCCATTCTGATCACTGCATCTGGGTCGTTATGCCCGCCACGCTTGAGTGGTGCATAATCATGAAACACTCGTAGACCACTGCTACGTACCGTCTGATAATCATGCGCTTTGAGCCACGACTCGACTTCTACTTTGGCCACGGGATAGTTGGGGGTGAGGCTTTTCTTATTGTCCGCTTTGTAATCGTTACCATCAAGTAAGCTATCGAGTAAGTTAAAATTCCCCATGATAAGATTGCGATAATCAAAACTCGCTGGGTTATAGAAGCAGACAGATAGCGCGCCATCATCTGTTAAATGCTCATCAAAAAAGTCCATGACCGCCGCTGGTTCTGCCAACCATTCAAGTAGCGCATGCGACATGATCAAATCAAATTTTTCTGTCTCTGTCTGAGCCAGTTTTTCTTCAAGCGCTTGATAAGGGCAAACATACCATGTGATGTCTAGCTTTTTATCAATTTTTTCTGCGCTCGCTTTCGCCTTCTCAAGCATATTTGCTGATATATCATTGATGACTACGCTATGACCTTGAGCAGCAAGTTCTATCGCAATTTGCGCAAGCCCTGCACCCACATCCAGGATACGTAAAGGTCGCCCAAGCGCTTCACTCATCTGTGAACTATATTCGAAAATATCACGGCGTAGTACAGCCAATCGAATCTCGCCTTTTAAACCACCATACACTTTCTTTTCGAAATGATCGGCAATGGCATCGAAGCTACGATCTGCTCGTTTGTCTTCTGTTGGTATAGAAAGGTTTGAGTCAGGCTGGCTATCTTGATGTTTAATTGTCATAGGTATTTAGATCAATAATTAAGAGGGTCAAATTAATAAAACTATTCAGTATTAACTAGCGTTTCAAACGTCTGTTAATTACCCATTTAAAAACGACTTTCGCTAACACAATAACGACAAATACCACGATAACAAACACCCACATACCATTGCCTTGTAGGTTTTCTTGATAGGCTTTTGACAAGTATGCTGATAAAGCCATAGCGACTAAAAGTGCTCCCCAACGAACATAGGGTACAGCGCGATTGTTATGGTTAGGAAAGCTAGCAACATAATCGCTCGAAAAGCTGTATAGCACCATTGCTAAAATCCAAACAATTGCAAGAATGATATCCATAATAAAAGTAGCCTGTTAGGTCGTTATTTAAGTGCTATAAAAGATGAGGTAGTGTAGCGTTTAGAATTTTTTTGTCCAGTATCACTAAAAAATAACCGCATCAAAGTGGTTTAAATCATAATGTGCTCATGAGAATAATATGATTTTGAAAGCTATTAGCTTATGGCAAAGCATTATGGTTATGAAAACAATATGACCATAAAAACAATCAGTTCACGTCAGAGACAGTTGTAGGTGTTGTTGTATTGGCTAAATATTCTAAGCATCCTAGTTGTTTGGTCAATAGAGCTTATATGCAAACCACGTATGATCCCTATGCTCAAGATTTTAGCGTTAAATTAAATGTCATGTTGAATTGTAGGTAGAAATATAAGTATTCACTCAGTTAGTCAAAATAAATCTTGTCGAGCTGTACTGAATGAGTATAGTATTTTTCTATTTAATATCCATCAGATACGGAGAATAAACAATGAAATCAATCAGCACAGCGCTACTTGCCCTAGTATTTACTTTTACATCTATGAGCCAAGCACAAGCTCGAAATACGCCTTGTTCAGGTAAAATGGGCGGGGTGTCTCATTGCTCAGCAGATGGTAAGTTTGTTTGTAAAAATGGCAAAATCAGCCAATCAAAAAAAACCTGTCATTAGAATTATTTTAGAGTGTGTCAATAATTCAAAATATCACTGTGAATGAACCGTCTAGCTTGATTTTAATGGTACTCAGAACCCCCTAAATCAGCAAATTTGTGCTAAAATAGCTTCTTTTATTAAACATTAAAACTATCGCTATTTTCCTATTGTTTTGCACGTGTAGCAGTGTTTTTTTATGGTATGTATTTTGGTCATGACTGCCCATTTATGTGGCAGTATTTTTATATGATCTATGGGTGCTATAAGCGATGTGTCAACGTTAGAAAAAAATGTGAGTGAAGGAGTGTATATGAGCGAATCGGTCAGTCCTATTGGCATCGTAGATGAACTAAAGCAGTCGTATTTGGATTATGCGATGAGCGTGATCGTCTCGCGTGCGCTTCCTGATGTGCGTGATGGGTTCAAACCTGTACACCGCCGCGTGATGTATGCCATGCACGTGCTATCAAACGATTATAACAAACCGTACAAAAAATCAGCACGTGTGGTCGGTGATGTTATCGGTAAGTACCATCCACATGGCGATAGTGCCGTCTATGATGCCATCGTCCGTATGGCGCAGGATTTCAGCTTGCGCTATCCAATGGTTGATGGTCAAGGTAACTTTGGCTCGATCGATGATGATCCTCCGGCAGCGATGCGTTATACCGAAGTACGTATGACCAAACTGACCCACCAGATGCTCGCTGATTTGGACAAAGATACGGTCGATTGGGAAGACAACTACGACGGCTCTGAGCGCATGCCAAGCGTGATGCCAGCGCGTATTCCTAATCTATTGGTCAATGGCGCGACGGGTATTGCCGTTGGTATGGCGACCAATATGGCCCCGCATAACCTGACTGAAGTGATCAATGCTTGTTTGGCCTATGCTGAAAACCCACAAGTTTCAGCCGAAGAGCTGATGTCGCATATCTCAGGTCCTGATTTTCCTACGGGCGGTATTATCTATGGTCGCGCGGGCATTTTAGATGCTTATCGTACGGGTAAAGGCCGCTTGCATATTCGTGGTCGTTATCATATCGAGCCGATGAGCAATTCTGGCGTCAACCGCGATCGTGAGCGCATCGTATTCACCGAAGTACCTTATCAGGCCAATAAAGCCAAGTTGATTGAGCGTATCGCAGAGCTGGTCCGTGATAAAAAAATCGAAGGTATTAGCGAAATTCGTGATGAGTCTGATAAAGATGGTATGCGTATAGCTATTGATTTGCGTCGCGGCGAGACTGCTGAAGTTATTGTTAATAACCTATTTCTACAAACGCCGCTAGAGTCTAGCTTTAGTATCAATATGGTGGCGCTCGATAATGGTCAGCCAAAACTATTGACCTTGCGTCAGCTTATCGCTGCGTTTGTTCGTCATCGTCAAGAAGTGGTGACACGTCGTACGATTTATGAATTGAACAAAGCCCGCGTTCGTGGTCATTTGCTAGAAGGTCTAACGGTCGCTCTAGCCAATATCGATGAGATTATTGCGACGATTAAAGCGTCAGCAAACCGTGGATTGGCTCGTGAAAGTCTATTAAATAATACATGGGGTTCAGGTAGCGTTGTCGCGATGCTTACAGCTGCTGGTAGTCAGTCAGTGCGTCCTGAGTTTATCGATGGTGAAGATCCTAAAGCGCCGTTTGGTCTGATCGAAGGCGAAGAGCGCTATCGCTTGTCACTTGAGCAGGTCAATGCGATTTTAGATATGCAATTGCATCGTTTGACGGGTCTTGAGCAAGATAAATTGACCGAAGAATACCAAGACCTATTACGTGAAATTGCACACTTAGAGTCTATCCTTGGCGATTTTGATAAGCTTATGGCTATTATCTCTAATGAGATGATCGAGATTCGCGATAACTTTGGTGATGAGCGCCGTACGGACATTATTGACTCACGTACTGACTTTAGCCGTGAAGACCTTATTCCAGAGCAAACGGTCGTGATGACAGTGTCACGTACTGGTTATGCTAAGACTCAGCCAATTGACGATTATGTCGCGCAAAAACGTGGCGGTAAAGGCAAGTCTGCCACGGCGATGAAAGAAGATGATGTCATTGATCATTTAGTTGTGACATCTACTCACTCTACCGTATTGTGTTTTACGGATAGTGGGCGTGTCTTTAGCTTACGTGGTTTTGAAGTGCCGATTGCCAGTCGCGGTGCTCGTGGTCGTCCACTCGTTAACCTGATTGGCTTAAATGGTGATGAAACCGTTACGACGATATTACCGATTCCGAAAATCGTAGGGGACACATCGGTCACAGGTGAGATGTCAGAGGCAGATATCTTAATAGATAGTGATGATGACTCAGTAGAAGACAGCAACCAAGCAGAAGCGCCTTTCGTTTTCTTTGCAACGGCCAATGGTACCGTGAAGCGTGTTGAGCTTAAGCAGTTTGCCAATATTCGCTCGAACGGTTTGATTGCGGTTGGACTAGAAGACGGTGATAAATTGGTCAGCGCTCGTATCACTAACGGTAGCCAAGAAGTGATGTTGTTTGCTTCAAATGGTAAAGCGATTCGTTTTGATGAGAATGATGCGCGTGCGATGGGCCGTACGGCAAAAGGCGTCCGCGGTATGCGTCTGGCTACTGATGAGTTTATCAAATCATTAGTCGTTATCGAAGATGATGTACGTGAAATTCTGATTGCTTGTGAAAATGGCTTTGGTAAACGTACCTTTATCGATGAGTTCAATACACAAAATCGTGGCGGTGGCGGTGTGATCGCTATCAAGACCAGCGAGCGTAATGGCGCACTAGTACGAGCGACCAAGGTTGACTCTACCGATGATATTATCCTAATCTCTGACAAAGGTACGTTGGTTCGTACACCAGTTGAGCATGTTGCTAGCTCTGGTCGTAATACGCAAGGCGTAACATTGATTCGTCTGTCAAAAGATGAAAAACTGGTTGCCATGGCGCGTGTTGAGCACGAAGAGAGCGATGACGAGCTTATCGATGCCATGAGAGAAGATGGTACGTTTGAGGTAGAAGGTCAGGAGCAGATAGATATTGATGCGACAACTGACAATACCGCAGCTACCGACGTCGATGATGTGATTGATATTGCAAACGACCATAAACCAAGTGACAATCTATAATAGACTAACTATGCATAAGACGATGACGAGTAATAGTCTTGGTAATTAGCTTTTGAGTCTAGTCTCTTAGCATTTTTCTAGAAAAAAGCCTCTGACGTTATCGTCGGAGGCTTTTGTTTTTTAATTCTCATTTTTTCAATACTGTAAATAAGGTTCTATTTTTTAAGGCTGTTGTTATGCTTACGACCAATCAAACTTTTCAGGGAACGGTTGCTTCGGTATCATCGAGCTTTTTATTCTCGATGATGTTTTTGTTTGGACTGTTTATGCTGCCCTTAACAGGGACGCAGGTAGCATCATGGCGTGTGCTCATGATGTTGCTCAGTTTGGTTATATTGGTCAGTTTGACTAAGCAGTGGCAACGTGTTTTTGATTATATAAAGACGCTAAAGACAGTCAAGGAATGGCTTATATTTATACTGCCTGCGCCAATCCTAGGTGGACAGATTTGGTTGTTTATGTGGGCACCGGTCAATGGGTTTGGTCTCGATGTCACATTGGGCTATTTTTTATTGCCGCTAGTGATGATTGTGCTTGGTCGATTCTTTTACCATGAATATATGAGTATCTTGCAATGGGCTGCCGCGATATTTGCAGCACTCGGTATCGGCTACGATATTGTTCAGTATGGTTCAGTATCTTGGGTGACACTGTTTGTATGCTTGGGTTATCCACCGTATTATCTGCTACGGCGCACCCTTTCTGTACCACCTATTACGGGTTTGTTATTTGATTTGACGCTGTTGACACCAGTAGTGCTCATCGTGCTTTATATGACTGGCGGTTTTGATGTTGCAGCGCAAGACATGAAGTTCTGGTATCTATTGCCGCTGCTTGGTGCTTTTAGTGCGCTTGCGATGTCGCTGACGATGATTGCTAGTAGTAAGCTGCCAGTATCACTGTTTGGGGCGCTAAGTTATATAGAGCCGATGCTGTTATTCGTATTGTCTATTACTATTTTGAGTCAAAGCCTTGAAGAAGGTGGTTCGCTCTTTATGTACGGCATGATTACGCTTGCGCTACTGGTTATGATGGCTGATAGCATAAAAGGCTATCTCGTTCGTCAGCGTAATGATCGCTTGCATGGCTATAGAGAGCTTCAGATTGGCGGCTTTCCACCGCGTCGTCATTTTATCAATCAGCGTATCGATGGCGTGCTAAAAGCCCATCGTTTTCGCAAGATTCGTCGTTACCAAAAGAAGATGGATAAGATACAACAAAAAATCCAACAACTTGATGCAAAATAAGTATTTACCTGCATTAAATTTACTCAATTTAAAAGTTTAGACACTAGATGAACAGTGGCATTGCTTATTCATTCTGACTTTGACATAATGCCGACCATGATGTAAGCCTAGTACATCAAAAGCGTTCAACTTAGATTGCGCGACGACCTTATATGCAAAAGCCTCAGACGTTCTCGTCTGAGGCTTTTGTTTTTTTTAAAAATTGCCATGGATGTGCCCCAATCTTTAAAGGCTGTTGTGATGCTGACTACTAACCAAACCTCGCAGGGTACAATCACTGCCGTCGCTGCAAATTTTTTATACTCATTGCTGTTCTTATTTGGTCTACTGCTGCAACCATTATCAGGTACGCAAGTCGCTTCGTGGCGCGTGCTGACAATGTTTTTTAGTCTAGTACTGCTGGTAAGCGTATTAAAGCAGTGGCAGCACATTTTTGATTATTTAAAAACACTAAAAAATGCAAAAGAGTGGTTTTTATTTATATTACCCACACCGATTTTGGGTGCGCAAATCTGGATATTCATGTGGGCGCCAGTTAATGGTTTGGGACTTGAGGTAACGTTGGGTTACTTCCTATATCCGATGATTATGATCGTTGTCGGCAGGTTCTTTTACAACGAAGACATGAGCTTACTTCAGTGGGCTGCCATTGTATGTGCAGGTCTGGGTATCGCTTACGATATTTTTGAGTATGGTGCTATTTCTTGGGCGACTTTGTTTGTTTGCTTGGGTTATCCTCCTTATTATCTACTACGCCGTAAGCTTGCAGTACCGCCTATTACTGGTCTGATTTCAGACCTTGTATTGTTGTTGCCAGTGGTATTGGTCGCACTGTATATGAATGGTGGTTTTGAAGTAGCAATCACCAACCACAAGCTTTGGTATCTGCTGCCATTATTAGGCATTATTAGCACCGCTGCGATGTCACTAACGATGGTGGCCAGTCAGAAGTTGCCTGTTTCACTGTTTGGCACTCTGTGCTACCTTGAGCCAATATTCTTGTTCATATTCTCAATCGCAATTTTAGATCGTAACTTACATGATGGTGGCTCCATGCTGATGTACAGCATGATTTTCATCGCATTGCTGATTATGATTGCTGATAGCGCGTTGGGCTATATGGCGCGTAAACGTGAAGACCGCTTACATGGCTACAATGAACCACAAGTAGGCAGTTTTCCACCACGTCGTCGTCTGAAAAATCGCCGTATCAAAGGCGTGCTAATCGCGCATCGATTTCGTCAGATCAAAAAATATCAGCAAAAGATAGATAAAATGACGCGCAAGATTGAAGCATTACATTTAGATTGATGTCAAAGAGTACACCGTCTTAGACAGTATCGATACGGTAGGCATTGTTTTCCATCATGTCTGCCAACTCATAGTATTAAAGAAGTAGAAATTACGCTATTATCGAGAGCAGTAGGGCCGCGATTGAGTGAACATATGGCGCTATATCTGAGATATTATGGCTGATTTACTACAATATATAACTAGGACGGTTTATGTTACATCTTCATCATTTAGCAAACTCGCGCTCGTTTCGTATTATCTGGCTGTTGGAAGAGCTCGGCGTTGATTATAAACTGACTTGCTATGAGCGCAATAAGGCATACCGTGCCCCTGATAGCTTAAAGCAAGTGCATCCGATTGGTAATGCACCGATACTAGAAGCAGACGATCGTGTGCTGATTGAGTCAGGGTTTATCATTGAGTATTTGATTAAGCACTATGATAAAGAAAAGCAGTTCAAACCTGACGATAATAACGAAGCAGCGTGGGAAGCCTACACGTTTTGGCTACACTTTGCAGAGGCTTCATTGATGCCACTGTTGGTCATGCGTTTGGTATTCACCAAAGTAGTGTCTCAATCGCCGATGCTAATCAAACCTATCAGCAAAAAAATCCAAGGTCAGATTGAAAAGAACATGATCAGTAGCGGTTTGGAGAAGATGTTAGATATGATGGAGCGTCATCTACATGAAAATCACTGGTTTGCAGGTAGTGAATTTAGCGCCGCTGATATTCAAATGCATCTTGCAGTCTTGGGTGCCAATGCTGGTGCAGGTTTAGATCAGAGTAAATATACTAATCTCTTGAATTGGCTCAAACGCTGCGAAGAACGAGATGCCTTTAAGCGAGCAGAAAAAAAGGGCGGCCGTCTGAATTTTTAGAGGATACTGGTATAATCCTCTCTCAACGCTTAAGTAGCCATATAGACCAAAGGCTTTGTTTATGAATAAACAAAGCCTTTTTTAGGATAATACTATGACAGATCTAAATACCTCGAATAAAGGTAATCTAAAGCAAGATAGCCTAAATAAAGATGACAATCAGTCAGCAACTCAAACATCACTTAATAAGCAAGATACCAGTATGCAAGAAAATAATAGACAACAGATTAATAGCCAGCAAGTCTCTATCAAATCGTGGTCACAGAAAATTCTAGTGGTAATTCTATGTGCAGCGAGCTTTTATGGTGGCTGGAAATCTTACGAATCGAATATGGTAAACGATTGCACCGCCAATGGTGGACAAATGGTTGAAGGTCAAAAAACCATGATATGCCAACTGTCGTAGCTAGGACATATTCTCCGTTTATCTCATTTCTGTTATCGTTTTAGAATGAAGAGACGTTCTCGTAAGTCTGAGCCAGTATTCCTGATAAATAAAAGGCATCACTATGCTAAAGCTAACCTTTTTGGGCACCTCTGCAGGTGTACCGACCAAACAGCGTAATGTGACCGCATTAGCAATAGAGTGTTTGAATCCGCATACCTCTGGCGTACAGCAAGGAAGTCGTCAACAGAATAATCAGAGTAAGAAATCGCGTCCATGGGTGCTGATTGATTGCGGTGAAGGCACGCAGCAGCAGTTGCTACATACCAAGCTCTCCTTACATCAATTGGCTGCTATCTGTATCACTCATGTTCATGGTGACCATTGCTATGGTCTACCAGGGCTGCTAGCTAGTGCTGCCATGTCAGGACGTCGTGAATCATTGACTTTGATTGCACCAAAAGCAATTGCTACTTTGCTTGAAGCTATTACCGCCACTACAGAGCTGTATCTACCTTTTGCTTTCGATTTTATAGCGATTGAAGAGGTGTTAGCTGAGCAAGATGATACGAACAAGGTCAGTATTAGCTTAAGTGACCAACATCAGCTTGATATTGATATCACGCCGCTATCACATCGAGTTGCTTCTCATGCCTTTGGTATTACTCAGACTATTAGCCGCCGCATCCTTAATACAGATAAGCTTGTGGCAGATGGTATTCCAGCAAGTGCACTATGGGGCAAGTTACAGCAAGGCGAAGATGTCACGACTGAGGGTAATAGACAATTGCGCTCAGTAGATTATGTTGACAATGAGATACAGCGGACGCGAGTGGTGGTGGCAGGAGACAATGATGCGCCAAATTTGTTAAGCAAAGCCGTTATCAATGCGGATTTATTGGTGCATGAAGCTACTTATACGCACGAGGTGCTCAATAAGATTCGAGCCAAAAACCCAGACTATGATCCGATGCATAGTAGCGCCCAATTGCTCGGCGAATTTGCCCAAGCGGCTGGACTCAAAAATATAATTTTGACCCACTTTAGCGCTCGCTATCAGAACTTTGATAATCCAGATAGCGAAACGCCAAATATGGCATATATTCGCTTAGATGCGCAAAGTGTCTATCAAGGCAATCTATGGCTGGCAGAAGATTTTGACCAATATATGGTCGATAGTGCAATTGGGTCGGCAAGCAATCAAGAGAGCGGTCAAGAGGAGAGTCGCGTGCAGTATATAGGCTCTGCACGCAGTGATTAGAGATCGTTAAGCTTAGATATGATTTAGCGTTAAATATGACCTAGCGCTTACTGTCTTCGATAGCCAATTGTGTTTCACCACTCCAAAAGCGGCTGAACTGGTAAGCAACTCTTCCTGAGCGACCACCACGTTCTGAGGCCCAACGTAGCGCATCCTTTCTGATCTTATCAGGCATAGACTGACTTGCTAAAATGTCCTTAGCATCACTACCCATATCAGCTGAGATTTTTTGCTGCTCTAAATTCAGATAATGCTGAACGATATGCAGATAAGTCTGCTGATCCATAGGATGGAAGGTGAGGGACAAACCGAATCGATCTGATAATGACACGGTCTCATCAATAGCCTCATAGGGATTGACTTCATCCGTCTGCCCATTATAGATATCGACATTGTCTTTCATCATCTGCGGTAGCAGGCGACGACGATTGCTGGTGGCGTAGACCAGTAATTTGTCTTGCTCAGAGTCTAGCGAGCCATCGAGCACGCTCTTTAGCGCACGATAGCTTTCATCTTGACCATTAAAAGCGAGGTCATCACAGTATACGATATAGCGGCAATGACAATCTGCTGGTAGGGCATTAATAGCAGCACGAATCTTATCCAATACTTGCAGATCATCGCGGGCCACCTCAATAATACGCAAGCCTTCACTATGATGGGCTTGTAGCAAAGCGCGAATCAATGATGACTTACCGGCACCGCGTGTGCCTGACATCAATACATGGTTGGCAGGGTAACCTTTAATAAACTGACGGGTATTCTGTACCAGTTTCGATTTTTGCGTATCGATACCATGCAAGTCATCTAAGCTCAAAAACAGATTGACTGACAAAGGCTGCAGGTGACCAGTGCGTCCACCAACCCAGCGATAAGCAAGCTGGCTCGGGTCGATTTCAATAGTTGGTGTGACTCGCTCTTGTAAGTATTGACTGAGTAAGTCTAGCAGCGGTGCGGGCAGGGCATAAGTGGGTTGATCAGATGGCGTGGTCGGGATAGTTGGTTGTGACATAGTGGCTCTAGCAATTAAGGTTGTCTTTAATACCATACCCAAAAATACAATTAACGCTGCTGAAATTTCAGTGACTACACTCTTAGTACCTACTAAGCGTAGTACTTGTAACCATTATTCGCGCTATTATTATCTTTGGAAATGATACGAATGGGAAGGCAGTAATCTCACTATATTATGAGAAACAATATCATGGAAAATAGTGCCAGTAATCCGTCTATTACGCAAGCCTTGCAAGCTCAAGCAATGCAGCTATTGCCCATTATTACCCAAGAACTGGACGCACAAGATTTTAGTGAGATAGTACATCAACGTATTGCTCAGCAAAGCACAGAACAAACGCAAGGTCAGCATGCGCAAGTTGTTAAAACGCAACATATCGACAAGACTTACTTCCAAGGACTAACACGTGCCCAGCATCCACAATTTGGTAGCGTGATGATTAAATGGCAGTTGAGTGATGGCGCTTATACTATTGCTGCCGATTTAACTCATGAAGCGGATATTTTAGCTGCTGTAAATGCTTCATCGAAAATCAAAAATAACGCTATCGCACCGCCACTATTGGCTCATCATTGCGTGGATGTTCAGATACTATCGCAGTTGCAACGACTAGTTATAGTAGTCACACCTTATTACTCTAATGGTAGCTTGGCGAGTCAACTGACCGCTTCAAAACATCTGTCATTGAGAGCATCACAAAAGCATCATTTCATCACTCAGGCTGCATACTTGATAGCTAATTTGCATCAGGCTGGTTGGCTACATAATGATATTAAACCCAGTAATATCTTGGTTGAAGGTTCTGATGATGAGTGGCCAGTAGATACTATGAGTAATAGTCTGACCCCTAGATTATTACTCACTGATTTTGCTTTATCACAACGTGTTACGGTGGCTAATAGCCAACCAAATCCTGCTGGCACACCAGCGTATCTCGCACCTGAGCGCTGGCAAGGTCAGGGTGCAACGGTGCAAAGTGATATCTACGCGTTTGGCGTAATGATGGTTGAGATACTAACAGGAAAACGCCCGTTTCAGATAAATGCTGACAGCCGTGAGAAATCAAAAACGTGGGCGATTCAGCATTGCCAACAACCTATTCCAACGTTACCAGCAGAATATAATCACTATCAATATATGGTCGATAAAGCATTGGCGAAACGGGTAGAGAGACGGTATCAGGAGATGGATAAGATATTGATAGATTTAAAGTTATTAAAAAATAGCTGAATTTATTATTTTATTTTAAAAAGTGATTGTTTGTAGTATTCACATATTACCTAGTAGTTGTTTTTTATGTTTGAATGGATATTCAGGCTCATTTTAAGCGAAGTCGCTATAAACTAATTTGGGTTCCCATATTTCATTACAATACAGTGAGAATATCATGGCTAAAGTACTTATCATTACCGGTGATTTTGTTGAAGATTATGAAAACATGGTTCCGTTCCAAGCGCTTCTAGCGATGGGACATGAGGTTGATGCTGTATGCCCAGATAAAGTGGCAGGTGATAGCATCGCGACCTCAATACACGACTTTGAAGGTGATCAAACTTATACCGAAAAACGCGGTCATAACTTTACCCTTAATGCGTCTTTTGCAGATATTAATGTCGCAGATTACGATGCTTTGTATTTACCAGGTGGACGTGCGCCAGAATACCTGCGTTTGAATACTAAGGTTATTGCAATGATTCAGCATTTCGCAAATACTAATAAACCGATTGCGTCGGTTTGCCATGGACCACAAATGCTGACGGCTGCTGGCGTATTGAAGGGTAAAAAAGTATCTGCTTACCCTGCGTGTCAGCCAGAAATAGAAATGGCTGGCGCTGAGTATGTCAAGTTACCTATGGATGGTGCTATTACAGATGGCCAACTGGTAACGGCTCCTGCGTGGCCTGCCCATCCAGCTATGCTGAAGCAATTTGTTGCCTTGCTATAAGCTTTAATTAGTATCGAGAGAGGATATTATATGTGTCAATTGTTTATTAGTGCTGACGACAGCTTGTGGAGCTCTAAAACCAAATCACTTCGAATTCAGGGAGTTGTCACCTCAATTCGTTTAGAGGTGTTTTTTTGGGATATATTAGAAGAGTTGTCATTTCGGGATCAAATGACGGTTAATCAGCTGATCACTAAGCTATACCTTGAATCTCTCGATGCTGATCATGATATTGGTAATTTCACCTCTTTTTTAAGAGTTTGTTGTTCTCGTTATTTATCTTTAATAGCCGATGGCGATCTTTCTCGCGAAACAAGGTTACCTTTAGAAAAGGTCGATGCAAAAAATATAATTCAACGTGAAACCCTTCGTAAAAATCAACGTAGTGCATTATTCAATGAAAGTGAGGGAAACCTTTCTATTAATTAGTTCTGTCTATGGCAAGTACATTAAAGCATTGATGCAGCGGGTAAGTAAGTGCCATCAGAGTATGGAGGAAGTGTTAAAGGATTTAGAAAAGAAGATTAATACTTTTAATAAGATATTTTATAGTTTTAACACCAAATTCCAGACACAAAAAAACCTGCTAAAAGCAGGTTTTGATATTTGGTCTAAGATGTACTATCCGAAAATGGTGGGGCTGGAGAGACTCGAACTCTTTTTGATGTAGTTTAATATAAAACAGTTAAAAATAAATACAATTAAATCATATACTTGAATAAATTTGTTTTGATTGATTCAAACTGACTTCATACAAACTGCGTCAAAAATTGCGACATCGTTTACGGCTTACATTTAACGCCAACATGCTCAGTAATAACATCTGCAATCTCTCGAGCGAGTGGCCATTTTTTAGCTTGGTAAGTTGCAAGCTCAGACGGATTAGAGATAAAAAACAGTTCTAGGATGATACCGCCCTCCCGTACGTAGCCAAGTCGTGAATGCTGGCCGCTATTTTCTGGTTTAAAGCCCCCAGCAGAGCCACGAACGGGGATGCCCATCACATCGCTGACAGCGGCGCATAATTTCTGACAGATAACTTTGTCTTTTGGCTGTGCCAAAGCTTCGACACCACCGGCAGTTGGTAAATTGAATGCGTTGCAATGAAACTCAATAGCAACATCACCTTGTTTGATCAGGTTAATCGCTTGGCGTAGGGTTTGGTTGTCACTACCATGCCCATCTGTCACAACTTCAACACCTAAATCTTTGAGACAGTACGCAACAATATTGCGCATATCAGTTGTGATCTCGGCTTCAGTAATATTGCCGTTTACTGCGCCTGGGTCAGTATTGCTGTGACCGGCTGTAATTACTACTTTAGTCATAATATTTACCTTATTTTAGACATTAAAAAAGCCCCGAAGTTGGGGCTGGATTTAATGTTGGTTATTATTTGTCTTTATCTGCAATATGCAGTGCGTAATGTAGGGCATTGAGTGCGAGCAACCCACGTCGATAGTGACTTGGCTTAACGTAAGGCTGTACAATCTCGCTGTTTTTGATAGCAATATCTGTCAGCTGACGTGCTGCTTTGATTAGATTAAAAGGCATGATTTACTCCTGTTATTTGCCAAAGATTGCAAACGCTGCGTCTTTAACTTCTTTGATAATCTCAGCTATTGGCTTACCTTGTAGTAGTGCGAGCGACTGATAGATGATGCCGATAGCTAACATACCAAAAACTGCCCACATCAACATTATTAACCCATGTACCATAATGCTGTAATTTTGCCACCCCATAATCTCAATATGAGCACTACCGCCGACAAGCGAGATAGTCACTGCAATAGTAAATTTAATAATAACTGCTAAGCTAATTTTGATTTTACCGTCTCTACCGATATCACCAGACAACATCAGGCCAAATACTGCGCCTACTACTGCGATCATGATTTTTGGTAAAAATGCGAGTAGCTTTAATATGATCAGATCTAAAAACGGTGTGTTGTTTGGCATTGTCTCTCCTCAAATTTTAGTCGTAAAAAAACCGCCAAAGAAGGCGGTTTTTGTCGTTTATTTAGTGATTATTCTAAAAAATACTATAACTTACAGCATCTTCAAAATTCAATATATAATTAAAAACTGCGCTTGCAATTATGCCTTTGCCGATAGGGCTTGGGTGAACATTATCTTGCATCCAACTATTTGCGAGATAGTATTCATAATCGCCGGTCAGTGCTGGTACATCGATATAATGTATGTTGCTATTTTCATCAACAATTTCTTTACGTATCTGAGTGTACTCTTCCGACAAAAATCCTCTGGTGCTATCAGGTCGTCCATAATACTCAGGTCTATTTGGTTCAATCATATAAACTCTAGTTGCAGGACAAACACTACGTAGCCGATCAAGCCAAAGCTGTAATTGCACTTTGAATTCTCTTGACTCAAGCTTTGCTATAGCATCATTAGTACCAATATTGAGCATCGCAATAGTAGGGTTTAAATATTGATAATATATTTCAACGCTTATTAATTGATTGTGATCTCGCAATGTCACACCGCTGCGAGCGAACGTATCATAAGTCAGACCATGTGATATTGAATTATCAACAAACTGTATGCCAAATCCTGCAAATCTTCTAGTCGATCTATCTAACTGTATAACCAGTCTCTCAGTTATATCTCTAGTGTCAATCTCAATCATTCCAACTTCCTCTAACTCAGAATGGCTATCAATTAAGACACGTAGAGCTGCTGGTTGGCCTGTATAACCAAAGCTAAATTTACAACCATTAGGTTGTTTTAAATAGAAAAATCTAACATGAGTTGCTTTTAATAGACCTTTTGTATCAATGAAAATAGTTTCTGCATTTGTTGATTCAACGTAAAACCCTTGACCATCTGGTGAGTATTTAAAGGGTGATAAATTCCACTTTCGATCACTTGTGCCCCACATGTGTATAACTGTTCCTGGCGATGTTCGGCTGACCCTAACTTGATTATTGGAGCCTAGTGTTTTTGTATGTGTTGCAGATAGTGGCAAATAACCGAATTCACCCATGCCGCCATACATGGGTGCTAATCGCTTAACTAATTGCTTTGCGTAAGTTGCGTTTTGATGAGCCTCCGTCAGCGAATCACCTACAAATAAAATACTCTCTTTCATTTTGCTCCAACCGCTATCAGCGCTGATTTTATTAGCACTGATAATTGCACAAATAGTATTGGTTATCAACTTGACTCGGCTTCTATTTTTGTTTTGAGAAAAACTAAAGTGTATAGCTTAATTTTTAATGCTATTACATTTCAAACAAGAAGTTTGGCACTGCCGCCTCAGATGTCCCCGTCAGTGTCCATTCATTTGCTTGAGTGTTGTCGGGTGACGTTAGTTTTGCTTGCACCTCGATGTAGTTATCAGCACCTTTGACGGCTCGTAGTTCCAAAGCTGTGGTGGTGGATATAGCATCGTAGCGAAAAACTGTCGCTGAAACTGGTCCACGAACATCAAAAATCGTATTACCTGTCTGTCCAGTTTTCATTGCGTAAAATTTTAACCCAGTTGTCCACTGGCGACCAGTTGAGCTGGAAGTAACAGTAATATCAAAATAGGCGTTTACGTTATTTTTGCTGATGCCATATTTTGCGATAGTTGACCACACTGATGTTATTGCGACCTTACTGGCGATTGGCGTTAAATTGTTTAGCGTTCTCACTGTTGGCATTATAGTGTCATAACTTACGGTATCTTCGATGCTCAGCATGTAATTAAAAACTGCGCTTGCAATCATGCCTTTGCCAATTGCGTTCGGGTGTATTGCATCTGTTAGCCAATCGTTATCCAAGAACTTAGCGTAATCACCGACAAGTCTAGGTACATCGATAAAATATATGTTGGTATTTTCAGCAACTATTTCTTTTCTGACTGCTGTAAATTGTTCTAGCAATACACCACGAGGGTCGCTTGCTAAGCCGTAAAACTCAGGTTTATTAGGCTCAACAATATAAATTCTACAATCAGGACGGGCTGTACGTAGTTTATTAACCCATGTTTGAAAGTTGCTTTTAAACTGTGCTCTGGTTTGTCTATTAATCGTGTTGATAGCGTCGTTTGTGCCAATGTTAATTACCGCGATGGTAGGTTTTAACTGTTGATAGTACGTCTCAATATTTACAAGCTGATTGTGCTCATACAACGACACACCGCTCCGTGCCATCAAGTCGTAAGTAATACCGTCAACTCTTGAGTCATCAATAAACTGTACGCCGTATGCAGCAAACTTTTTTCCTGAGCCATCAAGTTGAAACTGCAAAATTGGAGAAAGGAAGTCGGCATTAATATCTACAAAAGAAAGTTGCTCGGTAGTGTTCTGCGTATCAACCAATAGTCTATTGCCTGCTGGTTGGTCTTGGAAACCAATAGTAAACTTACAACCATTAGGTTGTTTCAGGTAGAAAATACGAGCTTTGGTGCATTTAAGCAAGCCCTGTGCTGTTATATAAATAGCTTCAGCATTTGCAGCATCAACCATCATACCTTGTCCATCTGGCGAGTATTTATAAGGTGATAAATCCCATTTTCTGTCTGACGGTCCCCACATGTTTATCACAGTAGATGGTGATGTGCGGCTAACGCTAACTTGACCACCTGAGCCTTGTAGTTTTGCATGGCTTGTTGTCAGCGGTATATAACCAAATTCACCCATGCCGCCATACATGGGCGCTAAACGCTTGACCAATGGCTTGGCATAAGTCGCACCTGTCTGCAGCTCAGTTAAAGAATCGCCAATAAACAACAGCCGTTCTTTTTGCTTATTTTTAACAATCAATTTGTCAGCTTGCACTACGCCTGATTGTATAGTTGCTCTAACACCACTATTTGCTAATCCTGCAAAATAAGTGTCCCAAAATTGCAGAGGTCGAACAGGTGGGGCGAGTCTGCGCTCAACCATTTCATCGGGATTAGTTGTGTTAACGTAAGTCTGCATTGATTTTAAATCCATGCTGCCGCCAACTACTTCTTCTATAATACTATCTGACATTTCCTTTCCCCACAAAAAAGCCCACCGTGTGAGGGTGGGCGTTGAGTTATTGTTTATTAGTTAATTGGTGAGCCACGTCAATTGATTGACGATGTACTCGTTGTCATACAGGTAGTATCTATCGTCATAGTTGACCGCGCTGATCTCATTACTCATAAACTCAGCGTTTTGTTTGTCAGTGACGATATATGCTGATTTTTTAGCACCGTCATTGAGTGATACTTGATATGTAGCACGAACCACGGCGCTAGGGTCAGTGCTGATCGGACTACTTGGCATACGCGCTAGTATCAACTGATTCAATCTAGGCCCACCAGTGACAGCGATGTTATCGACATAACCCGCCGTCGTTTGCAGCCAGATGGTAGCGGTAGCGCCGACTGGTATGACCACGGGTTCAGAAGTGGTAAGAACAATGTCTGTACCAACAGTTTCTAGTTGGCGAACTTCGCCTTGCTGAGTATCAGCGCGGTACTGATCAGCGACTGCGATAACGTTACTCTCGATGACGATGTTTGACTCATCAAGACCAACAAACTGTATTGTTTGTCGAGCATGTTTGTTTTTCTGATCACGTCGTCGCGCGTGCATATAAGCTTGTGTTTTATTGCGCACGCCGATGAGTTCGATATCATCAGCATTGACTGCCGACTGGTCAGTCGGTATATGCAATGTCACTTGGGCATCGTCATCAGGGTCGCGATATTTTGCGGTGACGCCATCAAAGCCATTGCGCGTGCCAAAGCTTTGGGATGGTTGGTAACTATTCGGTTGGATATTGTGCGCGGTGAAGTTGGCGACTGGCACATCAGTGGCAGACTCAAAATAAAATCGGATTTTGTTGCCAAAGGCATAGGCTTTACAAAAACCGGCATTAGCAATGGTTGCTAATATCTCAGTGTCAGTCATGTTGCTTTTGTCAAACGTATAACAAAACTCAACGCATTGCTCAGTGCCAAAGTGTGCAGATGCGCGATCTACCTCCGCTGATATTTGCGGCATATCAAAATCATGTATGGTTAATCCCCCAACGTCAGGGTCGGTACCGACATGATAGGTAATATCATCAATACGTTTAGAGAGTATGAGTTCGTCATTATTACGCCAGTCGCGCACGTAACGGGTTGCAAGACAATTAAACTTCCGCTCTTTGAATGACAATGCCCCAGCGGTGGCTTGCTGCATGGTAACGACCATTGAAGCGTCAGGGTCATAGTCATTATTGTCTTTCGATAGATTGCGAATACCAATCAAATCAGCAACACGGATTTCTTGAACAGGTGTCCAAGATTTATCCGTGATTCGTTTAGTTAATCGGCGGTAGCGGACACGTAGATTGTCCCCTGGCTTAAGATAAGGGTTCGCCACTCTATAAGTTTTTGCGGCGGTGCGTCTAACCTCATCGTCAGATGTTGTGACATCGCCCCACAAATAACCTCGAATGCGGGTGCCTTGACCATTATTGATTGCATATTGCTCAAATGCTCTCGATTTTATCAGTTCGCTCGATGTGTGTAGTGTGCCTGCTACCGGATCGCCATTTTTATCAACTACTTGTGACTCGACCTCAAAATCTATACCGATAGCTTCCCACTTATCGCCGCCAGTGTTATATAGGCCGTTAGGCGATACTATGTTATACAGCACATCAGTATGTTCGCCGCCATTAGTATAAAAATAATCTGACCAGAGCGTTTGCGATTCTGTCGATAGCGTAATCTCTGTCGGGTTGGTAAAGTCGATATTGTCCGTCAATTGTTGCCAATCAGCATTGATCAGCTCTGGTGACTGCAGCGTGATTTGATTGGTAGAGATTGACTCAATAACATAGTCGCCGTTTAGATTATAAGTGACAGGCGTTGTGGTTGTGGCATCTGGGTCGGTGACGGTTAAGTTGTTGCCGCTAGGTAGGTCTATTGCTTGCTCTATTTTTATCGTCTCACCGACTTTAAACTGTGACGTTAGGTTGATATTGTCATTTGACTCGATAATGTTTGATCCAGAAAAACTGATTTGTTTAAGCGTCAAATAATTGTTTGGTGGCGGCAATACTTGGCCATTTACTGCATCATAACGTTTGGCCACAAGATAGGCATACTCGCGTTGATTAGCAGTCAGTGAGTTGCCAAATTGAGTGGAAGGGTCATCAAGACGTACATCTTGACCAGGGTTGTAAAACTCAGCGGTAGCACCACGTATACGAGAAAAATCAGTTGTGTCATCACGTGCACGCGTCACCTCATATCGCCCCATACCTAATGCCATGGTCGCAAACTCGATTTCGTCGTGGTCGTCATAGACAGAGTAGGTCACTGCTGCGAGGTCGGGATACATCCAGTTTTCACCATAAGCGTCAGCGACTCGGCCATTAATACGCTGCCGGTTGCCACGGCTAGATAGGCTATTATTAGGTGACGGTGGTTGCGAGCTGCCTGCGCTATTTGGTATTTCAGGCTTTGGCATTAACATAGTCACAGCAACAGCTGCTCCAATGCCAACTACGATTGCGATGGTTAATGGATCTGCTGGGTAAGTGACCGCATAAATACGACCAGTTTGCTGATATAGATGCGCCACCTCAGTAGCGTTGCTATCTGGGATGATGTTATCAGCGGTGAGTGTGTCTTTGTAAAACACAGTATTTGTGGGTAGGCCGTCCGAGTAAACCTGGCGCAATAGTTCATAGACTGATGCCCCGTGTAGGGTCTTATTGACACCACTGTCGGCAATATAATCAAACCAATCATTGATAACGATCAGCTCAACTGACTTTGGTTGCAGCAGCTGACGTATGCGGCGGGTGAGCGTTGTAATCATAGTATTTGACCGATTGATATTGATGTTTGGCGATATGAGGTGGTTGCGATTTGATGCCTGTTTCGTCTAAATGTACGATAGCGCCATTGATATAAACGCCGCAATGCACACTGACAGGGCTACGCATGACCGCGATGCACGGGGTTTTCGGGTCGTCAATCAAGACAAATCGACTAAGTTTGTCAGGACAGACATGCCGATGGCGGCGTGATTGACACAACTCAGTGACATCGGCTGATAGATCGACATCGGTCAAATCACGATAAACACTACATGCAAAATGCAAGCAATTGTAATTAGCATCGTCATATTTGACATTACTATATTTGGATAAATCAAGCATTTAAAAATCCTCTTAGCGCACGCCACTTGTCGAGCGTAAACGACCGACCAGACTTTTTATTGTTAAGTATCCGTTGTACAGCCTTGAATACTGCACCATGAACTTGTGGGGTGTTTTCAATAATTTTGAGATTGCGTGCTGTCTCATACGGCGCGGTTAAATTGCTGAGTAAGTAGCTTCGGTAAGTGAGCATTGGATACTCAAGCTCATAAGGACTGTTATAAAGGCGGTCAATCTCATGCGGAATTATCATGCCAAGGTCAGCGACGGTAACAGTAATCTCTTGTGATAGTTTTTCATTAGATTTGCCCCGTTGTAGCTTTAGCGGGGCGTACTCATAATGAGTGACAGCGCCGTCCTCATGCGTGACGGTCACGCCTTTAGTGTGGTTTCGCACATATTGATACACTTGACTAAACGCTGGGTGAGATATTTCAATACACTCAAGCAGGACGTCGTGGGCGTTACCAATTAAGTGATAGCGCTCTTGCTCTGGGGTTAGGTTCATATCAGGCCTCCAAGCGCATCGGGCAGACTTTCATTAACCAATTTACTTAACTGCGAAAAGTATTTGTGGCTTTGGCCGTCTGTCAGC
This sequence comes from Psychrobacter sp. MES7-P7E, assembly GCF_002863645.1. Classification (NCBI taxonomy): domain Bacteria; kingdom Pseudomonadati; phylum Pseudomonadota; class Gammaproteobacteria; order Moraxellales; family Moraxellaceae; genus Psychrobacter; species Psychrobacter sp. MES7-P7E. The sequence continues at coordinate 60,128 of NZ_PJBU01000111.1, forward strand.
TCATAAATAGCTGTTATAGTCATGTCAGTCTCGACGTCATAGTCAATCGGCTCAGCCTGCATCTCAAGCTGCGTAACAAATATCTGATCGCCTATCGATTGCATTGGTATTGGGCCTTGCGTGGTAATCATGCACTCATACCATTGATGATCGATATCATCTAATATCAGATAAGCCAAAAACCGTTGGCCGCAATACGCACGCAAAAATGAAAATAAGTACTGTTGCATTGGGCGTGTACATTTATACGTAGGACTAAGCACATGTACACCGCCCACACTATCGACACGGCCGCGCGAGAGTCCGGCTGCGGTAGGAGTGATAACGGTGGGGTTGGCTAAACCAAAGTTATACCCGTCGCGGTACGGCTTTAGCATCAGCTTGGGTAAACCTGCCATTAAAACCTCCGCTCAAGATTAAAGTTGTTGGTAAGTGCATTGCGCACGGGTGATGCTGGGGTGTTGATTTGCTGCGCCATCATCTGCGGCACACGTTCGTTGATGCGTTTGTCAATGCGCATCTCAATGCTGCCATCGTCATTAACGCTGGTAGTTATATCGACTGGGGCGTTGTTGGTGATGTTGATATTGACACCTTGATTTCGATATTTTTTATCATAACTACCATCGTGCATCGCCTCTAATTCTGGACGAAATCGCTTAGTCGTTGGAGCGTTGGCAACGAACTCTTCTTTATGCACAAGACCTGCAACATCAGATGTGCCCCCTGCGCCTGTGTAACCACCAACTTCAAAACCTGGCATTGAAGGTGGCTGCACCTGTTCAATCATCGCTTTTTGAGCAACTTGCAATGCAGCGGCAGCGATACCAGCAGCGGGTGCTAATGCGGGCCCAACAAAAGGAATGCCAACAACTGCATTAAAGGCTTTGCTATACGATTCTGGTATAGCGATGACTGCTTGGGCGATAGACATCGCTTTTTGACCGATGAATGCAGCTTGATAGAGTGCGTTTTGTTCACCAAACGCCATGCGCATTAGCTCTGTGACTGACCCAAATTGTTCTTGAGCGCCGCCTAGCATCATTTGCTGCGTTTGCTGTTGATACTGCTGTTGGGTAGCAAACTTAGCTTGCTCATAAGTCTCAACCGTCAGTAGCTCAGCTCTTTTAGCATTCTCAATGACTTCAAGCTGCTGTTTGAGCTGCTGATCAAGTCCGTACTGCTGAGAGTAGCCGCCTAGCTGTGCTTGCTGAGATTCAAACGCATCGCGTGGGCCTTTTTGCAGTTGATTGGTGTCGTATATCTGAGCGCCTGCCATTGCATTGCGTAGGCCGGATTTTTGACCGTCATCGATATCAGTTCGAGCATCAAGTACACGCCGTTGATCTGCATATGACTGGCGTAAAGCTGCCAGATCTGATTGGCCTATACTGGTTAAATCTCGCAATTCACGATCATATGCATAGCGGCGTTCATCAAGTGCCAGTTGCTCAGCTTGATTGAGTGCGTCAATCTTTGCTTTGCGCAGCTGCTCATCCATGTTGACTGTTAATTGGATTTCGCGGCGCTCTAGTGCGTACTGATTGCGTATGCGTTCAGCGTCTGTTTGCTCAGATTGCTGCGCGTATTGCATCTCTCGGTCATGCGTGAGCTGCATTTGTGCGAGTTTGGCATTGGCTACGTCGATAGCGTCATCGATGAACGCGGCACGCTCATCATCATTAAAACCGCTAGCATCAATCTTTAAGATTGCCGTCTTGAGCTGCTCTTCGATGCGAGTGACTTCGTCTGCATACTCTAGACGAATGGCAATTCGTTCCTTGTCCTGCTGTTCTGCGATGCGTGCTTGTTCGGCAGCAGCAGTGACTTCACTTTGCATTATTTGGCTGATTGACTGTTGAGCGATAGCGACGCCATCGCCGTAGTAGTCTTTGATATGCGCTTTAAAACGCTTACCAGTTACTGCTTCGCCTTTTGCGACGACACCGTCTTTATTGACATCCCATACTTTGTTTGATTCGTATCCTGCTGAGCCGCGCTTGTAGCCATATCCAGCAACAGCGTCGTATACTTCAGCGACATCAGCTCCAGGCTTAATGCCTCGGCCTTTCAGGTATGAGACGACATGTTCCATCTGCTGTAGAGGCAGTAAGTTGCCGAATTGATTGCGAGTCATGCCAAAGTATTTGCCGTCATCTTTACCGTCGCTGCCTTCCATAAACTGGATAAGGCCAGTGGCAGATGATATTGGATTGCGTGCGTTGGTGCTAAATGTACCTCCAGTTTCAAAAGAAATGACAGAAGCAAGGTCATTGGGGTTGATGCCTAGTTTTTTTGCGCCATCTAATATCGCATCACTCACTGCTTTTGGTATGAGTGCAGCGGCCTTGCTCGCTGCAGCGGCGGCGGAAGCTTGTTTTTTTGCATTGGCTTCAGCCGTTTTTGCAGCATCAGCCTCTGCTTGCGCATTTGCTTGTACAGCTTGACCAGTCAAGCCCAATTGCCTGCGCAACTCTTCTTGCTGTTTTGCGGCGGTAAGGAAGCGGCTTTCACGCTTACCACTACCTAGGTTGTCGATAAACTCTAACTGTTTAGCATAACCTGCTAAAGATGCAGAGATATCTTGATCTGCCAATCTTGCAATCTCATTTGCAGAGCCAAAGTTTTGGGCAATCTTAAGGGATGTAACCCACACACTGTCCATCATGCTAACGCCGTTGAGCAGCCCGCCAACAGTGGCAGCGACGCCGCCAATGCTGCTACCAACCACGTCAAACACTGCGGCGACACCGATACCGACCTTAGCCACGCTCTTAAAGACAACGACTAAGTCTTCGCCCATTTCGCGTGCTAGATCTGATGCGCCCGCTGTACCTACCAACTCATCAGCGACATCTGCCAGTACTGGGATAAATGCACTGGTAAACTGGGTTTTTGCACCTTCGACAGATAGCGTCAAAAGGCTATTTGCTGCTATTAAGTCTTGAGTAGCAGCGACTGTTTTTTCATCCATGATGACGCCAGCATTTTCAGCCGCTTCTGCCCACACATCAAACCCAGCGCCATTGTCATGGAGTAGTGGGATTAGCAACGATGCATCGGATGCAATAGACTCCATGTAAAAGATGAGTTCAGAATTGCTCAGATTGGCTTCCTGTAAGCCGTTGTAATACCGCTGCAAGGCATCAGGCCCTGATAAGTTGCGGAAGCTCTCAGCGGTCATGTCTACGCTAGGTGGCATACTTTCAAAAAAGTCTGCCATCGCACCGCCGCCGGTGGTTAGAAAATCACCGATTTTGTCTTGCGTGTCCTTATAGATATCACCTAACGTTTCTTGCTCAACGCCCATAGCACGCGCTGCTACGATGTGTTTTTGCATAACATCGATATTAGTGTTAGAGACTTTAGCGAGCTTGACGATTTCATTTGCCAGTTCTGTTTGCTCTTTAATCATCACGCCGATGGCCGCAGTCCCAGCTGCTGCCATACCAGCAAAAGCAGCTGCGCCGACCTTGGCCATGTTAGCAGCGTCGGCTTTGATAGCACCCATCATCGTGGTGGTGCTTTGCTGCGTATCGCGCATCTCGCTACGGTACTGCGCGGTGTTGGCAAAGAGTAAAATATCTAAGCGCTGTAATACCTTTGCCATGCCGTACTCCTAATTTTTGATAATAAAAAACCCCATCGGATGACGGGGTTTTTTCAATATGATTAAAAGCTATTTAATGGACGGCTGAGTGCTCGCTAGACTCCCAAACATGCACTGAACTGTTCCGCAAGCTCATTAATACTTTTGACAGTAATATCACCGCCCCCACCAAATATTGTACTGGGTTCTCGATACTTAACTTTATCATCTAGAGCCCCATCTTTTGCGTAAGCAAATCCCATCTTATAAAACTTTAGGTTGATAGTATTCGGCTCAATAGATAATTTGACATCATAACGAATGAGATGATCATTACCCCATCCGCTCTTATCAATTCTAATTTTACCCATCGCAATCATAGCAGTGTCTGTCTCTGCCTTTATGATCTCATCGCCATCATTATCAATGGTATCTGCCAGACATAATTTAATATCGTCTTTACTGACGTCATCTGCTTCAACGGTGTAACTCAAAGAATCTAGCAGCGTCATTCCGGGTTTTGTCTTAGTTTCTGCATTATCAGGGAACGTATAAGCCGCATTAGCTCCAAAACAAATAAAGCTGACAGCACCAGCTAGTAATAACTTTCTCATAAAACCCTCTAAATAATTGATTCCTCAATAGATAGTATTATGAAACAGTACAAATATCTAGTTTAATACGTTTTCTGACTCTTAAACGTAGCAACTACTTAGCCTTGGCACGTCGTTTCAGATTAGCTATTAGTGATTCTGTGTAGGCTTGGCTACGTTCAGCATCTGCTTTTGCGGTTTCAATAGCACGTTGCTCATTGGTCAACGGGAATGGGTCAACCACCAGCAGGTCTTTAAGGCTTGGCGCCTCCTTGCAGTAGCCTGACCAGGCAGCGATTTGTTGCGCAAGCTTGGCAAAGTTGAGGTCCATGCGATAGTCGCCAATAGGGTTGACGCGGTCAAACGCTTGCCACTCGCGTAGCTCATCGATGCCCATTGTTGCGTCAATCTCTGCGACTGTCTTTGACAGATGCCCAGCGAGTTTAAATTTAAAAAATTTATCCCGCTGGGTTAGGAGTTTTTTAAGTCTTCGTCTTCTTGTGGTTGGTCGGTGTCATCTTTTTTTTCAGGTTTTTTGATTACGAAGCGGTTAATGACATTAAACTCAAGTATCACAGCATCAGTCAGCACTGGTGGAATGGTTTTGACGATGTCGATATCATCTAGCGTAAATAACGGCTCGTTGTTCTCATCAACAAGAGCGATGATAAAAGCTTCAACATTACCTTTACCTTTGACTTCTTTCATAGCTTCAAAGTATTCATCACGCTCGCCGAGCGTCATACGCTTGACGAATACGTCAGCATCTAGCTCTTTGATAGGGAGTCGTGAAGGTGCGAGCATCGCTGATGAGGCGATAGCGGATAGTAGCTGTGTTTTGCCCAATACCGCGTTTTTGGTGTTTTTTTTAGTTAGAGCCATGATAGTTATCTCAAAATATGGGTGAAGAAAAGCCCACAATTAGGTGGGCAGTGATTAGTGCAACGTAGCTAGTTGTTATGGTGCAGATGTAATTTCGGTTACGTTGCTACCGATCACAATAGTACCTTTTTTGCGTAGTTTCTTTTTAGGATCAGTCACATTGCTGAACTCAGAAATTGTACCGTCGAAGGCGTAGCCTGATACATCTGGGTCATCAAAGTGAATTTCACATTGCACCACTTCGTTATTATCAAACGCGGCCTTTAATGCAATATGTTGTGGGTCTGTCGGTTTATAAACAAGCTCAAAAGCTGGGTCATTGATTTCTATAAAATCAACAACAACTTTTTGCGTATTGCGCGCATCAGTCGTGGTAATTTCATCGATAGCTTTTTTCATTTCAGGCATATCGATGTTAGTAAGAAGCGGCACTTTTATAAAAGTTGCTGCACCATCAGTACTGATTTTTAAGATATGTTGGCTGTCAGATAAGCCGTCGGTAATTGCTGCCATGTGTATCTCCTAGGGTGGGATTAGGTAAAAGGGGTGGTTTGCCAAAACTCAACATCAAGCGATTGTCTAAACAGCTTTGATTCGGTTTCGTAGCTTTGTTGCGAGTTTTCATATTCGCTAGGGTGGATGTTATCGCTAATAGAGCCAATGACTTTGTGAGCAAGGTCTGTGCATTCATCGTAGTCGTCGTGGTAGATATCTATTTGCACTCGAACCCATTCGTGGCCAGTTACGCCATCATCTGTGACTTCAGGGATTGAGCTAATAATTTGCCAAATAATATAGGGGCGTGTCTGGTCAGCAGATTCAGTAGCAATCATAGGATAGATTCGACCATCTACTAACGGGCCCAGTAGCGGGTATAATCGATCGCCTGCTTTCATGGTTACTCCGAATATTTATCAATATTTTCGTTCAGCTTTTGGCTAAATCGTTCAATCATTAGCTGTACATTGTTGTCAAAAGCAGGTCGGATAAACGGCGTAGCAGGTTGTGTTGATGTGCCACGTTCAATGAAGTGCCAATAATTTGGGTAAACTTTGTTTCTGCCAGTGCCTATATACATGCCCATAGCGGCACCTTGTGCAAATTCACCTTTCATTTCTGATTTTGGCACACGGCGCTTTTTGATAGCTGTGCGTAATAGCCCTGGCTTAACGTCTATTTTTTTGCCATTTGGATAAACAACGGTATGGGGCTCTTTAGCTTTGGCGGCGAACTTCTTAGCATCTTTTACGACAGGGGTAAGCGCGTAACCCAATGCGTTATATATGGCTTTACCGGCAAGTTTGTTGTCGAGCTCAGCAAGTTTATCTTCAAGCTCAGAAAGTCCTTGTACTTCTACAGTGCCCCAGTCGTCATTGGTCATTTTACTTTAGTCCTACATAAGACGATTTTCTTGTTGTCTTCAGGCACAGGCATAATACTTAAGACATCATATGTAGTATTACTTATGTCCAATGTCTGTAGACGGTCGCTAGTGTTGATGACAACCGATAAATCAAAATGTATTTTGGCGTCTATTGACGTTCCAGCTGCGTTTGCTTGTACAAAATCAGACGTGCTAACTGGTAATAACTGGCACCATGCTGTACCGACAACTGTTTCTGTTTCTTTAACTGCACCAGATGGAGATCGAGAAGTCGTTTTGCGCAATATATTAACTGGAGTATTTAGTTTGCCTCGACTGATCTTTGCCATGTCATACTCCCATTTTGCGATATTTATTCAGCAGTCTATCGAGTGCGTGGTTCATGTGCAGCTGCTCAGTTTGCTGTGCTTCACGGTTTTGGTACAAATCACCGATGACAAGCAGCGCGGCGTGTTTCAATGATTCAGATAATTGGCCAGACGGTGTTAAGCAGATATCCTCTGTTAGCTCGCGATCAAGCTCATCAGCGATTAATTGAAATGACGTAGGGATAAGCCCCGCAATATACGTATCATCTATCTCATGTGTGACACGCAGGTGAGATTTGGCTTGTTCAAGCGTGATAGATGCAGTAATCATAGATGATGCCTATATTGAGTTAGGATAAAAAAGACCGCTGGCAGACGTGCTACCAGCAGCTAGGAGAAGCGTTTCAACTAATAATTATCTAATCTTATGGTCCGACGTTGACTAGGTCGCCCGTTACAGCAGCATCTGGCATGACAACACCAAAAGCGGCGCGCATTTCAGCACGGACAGTTACCAAGTTTTTACGGAAGTTGTCAGCGTCTTCAGTAGATAGCTCAACTGTAGCATCTTGACGAAGATACCCTTCAGTCGCCATTGTGATGTTGCCTGTCCAATGTTTACCGATTGGCATTGCAGGAGACTGCATAACTTTGAGCCCCCATAGGATAGGCTGCACAGCAGAGCCCGGTGAGCCAAACAAGTAATGGCCGTCAGTACCTTTCGTCTGTTCGATTTCTGCCCAATCTTGTGGGTTTAGAATGACGGTCTCAGGTGGCAAAAAGTTAGCATAAGCTTTTGCTTTTGCAGTACTGATAGTGTCGATTGCATTATCAGCAGCAACTACAGTTAAGCTGTTACCTGCTTTCATTAAGCCTTTAAAGCTTTTGGTATCGCCGTTGATGACCAAATATTCAAGTTTTAAGCGCAAGCCGTAAGACATACGGCCTTCGATATAAGCGGCCAATGCTGGCGCATCGTCAAGAACCTGCTTACTGACACGCACCCAGTGAGCAATGACGTCAACTTCTAGTGAATCAGTTCCAAACTCAAGCGTAGACTCTGGTTTTAGTTCGCTTTCTGGGACGATATCAGCCATAAATGAGACGGCTGTTTCGCGTACATAAGGGATTAAATCGGCTGTTGTTGGTATCCAGTTGATCATATTAACGATGGTCAATGGATTTTCAGCTGTTGGTACCATCTTAGCGTTATTGATATTGACTGCATTATCAATACCGCTGATCATTATTGTATTGCGTGCTGATACACCGTCGATTTGTACTTTGCCACGGGCTTGTTTGATGGCTTTAATTTCATTCGATAAGCCTTCATTACGTGAAATTAGGCCGCCGATAGTATTGGCATCAAGCTCACCGTCTTGAACACCACGCACCATCGTTTGCTCGAACTCTGTAAAACGCGCTGATAAGTCATTGACGCTTTCAGCCGATTTTTGGAGTTCGGCGATAGCATTGCGCGTTTCAGTGTCATCTTTGTTTTCAGCAAGCAGTTTTTGCTTTTTTTCAATCAGCTCGTCGAGCGTGGCCAAGCGGGTTTTAAGCTGACCAGCTAACTTTTCATATTCATCTTTAGACGTGCCACCCGCATCACGGGTCATAACACCCATGCCAGACATAGCACCAGCGATTGCAGCAGTTTTAAAATCACGCATAATATTTTCCTTTAGGCAAAAAAATAGCTACCGATTGGTAGCATTGTTTAGGGTTTGATTGGTGTTAAAAGAGATGGTTTATTTGTCTAAAAACGCAAAGGGATCTTTAACTTCAGTAATATCACCAGCGCTGGTGCCCATGATACTGTCGAGTTTGGATATAAAGTGGCGGGCATCGGCTTGATCAAGCCCTAGCTTGGTCAGCATGTCACACGCATCGCGTTCATCAGCTAAGTTGTTGATGGTTTCTGCTTGGCGGTTGATGCGAGCACTGCGGTCGCTTGGCTCATCAACGACACTGATTTCAAATAAATCTGCGCGTTTGATTAAGATATGACCGTCTTGCTCTTCATAATCCATTTCAGTTGGGTTATAAAAACAAATAGATAAGCCATCAACAGTAAGGTGACGCATCATTGCAGCAACAGCAGTGGCCAACGGTAACCCTTGAGTGAGTTCGCCTTTGACACGTAAGCCGATATCATCCTCTTCAAATTCTACCCAGCGACCAACACGCATAGCTGCATTCGTGTCAAACATGTTGCGCCAACCGTGGTTGTAATACATATGTACGGTTTTTTCGCTATTGTTGAACGCACTAATCATATCGGCGAACGCACCACGGGCGAATTTCTCACCATGCAAGTTTATGCTATTCCACTGGACTGCATAGCCTTCAAATGTGTAAGTAGCAGCGCCGTCTTTGTCAGGTTCGGCAAAGCGTATCTTGGTATCGATGACTGGAATACGGCGGGTACTGACAGAGTGCAGTAGCTCACTGCGGCCATCGCGACAGTGCAGCGTTTGCAGTGAGTGTTTATTCATTGCTGGTATCCTTAGTTTGGTCTAGTGAAGATTGTTTAGCGACAACATTAAGAGGCGCAAAGCCCAGCTGCATATAGAGTTCGTCGCCCCCTTCTTGTGGCTTCCAGCCTTCAGCGCGTCGCACCTCGTTGGGCGTTCGCTGACCGGATGTGATCTCGGTGTTATACATCTCGACGCGTTCTTTTCGACTTGATCGCAAAATAGCATCAGCGTCAATTTCAAACTGGTATTTGTCCCAGTCTTTACGCGGTATTAGTGTGGTTAGCATTGATAATTCAAGGCGCTCAAGGTAGGGCCGCAAGTTGAATTTATGAAACGCCTCAATGATTGCTGAGATGCCGCTGCCCCAGTTGCTAGATTGCGTACTGTCGTTAATCAAAATACTAGGTACACCGAACATACGCGCAATCTCTTCTAAACTAAATCTGCGCGTGGCCAATAATTCAATGTCACTAGGCGTCAAACTAATGGCTTCAAACTTCATATCAAGTGGTAACACTGGCATAAAGGTTTCATCGCCGCTGGTTAATTCGCCCATTTCATCGCGAATTGCTTGGCGCTGTTCGGCAGTTGGTGAGCCCTTTGTCATTAATGCGCCCGTGGGCTTAGCGCCATTACGCATGAGCGACGTTATCTTATCGTCTGACGCATCTGCCACAGCGACGGCTTTGGCGGCGTGTTGCAATGGTGATAAGCCTTTTATACCGTTGCCAAATAGCTTTACATGCCAAATATCAGATTCCTTAAAGTCGCGACTGAAAGCTGACGTTATCTGGTGACGATAAGTAAGAACATCGTCTTTCAAAATAACCGTCATATTCGATGAGTTGATAATATCCAGACTAAGAATACGAGAGTTTTTGTCACCTGCGCGTGTAATTCTGACGTATGCATTGCCGTCACTGACCAAGTTGAGCATCAGTTGTTCCATAAACTCAATGCGGTTTTGACGTTTATTGGGTTTATATCTCAGCAGTTTCATGACGTCATGATCTGCTTTGGTGTCTAAATACCCATCTTTGTCTTTGGTATATAAATCAATAGGCATACTAGCAATGGTTTCAGCAAGCAATCTGATTGATGCGAAGACCGCCGTGACGGTCATTGCTGTATCAAAGGTGACGGGCTTGGCTGTTTTAGTGACAGTACGAGTAGCGTTTTGATTGCCGTCCACGGGGTCACGCGGCGCGTAACCAAACCATGCGGCGACGGTTTGTATGATTGCCATGTTATCCCCTGAAGCTTACAAAGTCGTTTAAATAATCACCAAGTTGTGTCTCAAAATCTTGGCTAGGTAGGTCGCCAGTTTCGTCATAATACTGGGCGCGGTTGGTCGCGATGATTGCAGCGACCGCGCCGTCAATTTTACTGGCGTCAGATTCCTTACGCGGGAATATATTATCGTTTGCATCTTTTTTGACAGTGACGTTGCCCATACACCAGCGCAATATTGGATTGCCATCGTGATGTACCCGCTTTGAAGTCAAGAGAGCTTGTAAATGTTTCATTGGCTCGCTTAGATAAGCAACGCGCTGCGGCACTTCGACCATATTGAGACCTTGCTCATTTAGACGCATTGCCAAATATGTTGCGTTAAAAGGATCGTAACCCGTTTCCTGCATGTCGTATTTTGATGAGTCGTGAATGATATCGCGCTCAATCTTTTCAAAGTCAGTGATGTTGCCGTCAGTGACTGTGAGCCAGCCTTGGCGCTCCCATTCAATAAAACGTTTCTGATTTGGGTTGTTGGCATTGTCCAGCTGCGCACGGTTGATGTAGAAGTTTGCAAATAAGTAATAGTGAGATATATCGTCTACTTTTTTGACAAATAATTTCACGCGTGATGCCAGATCCACTTTAGATGCTAAATCAAGGCCGCCAAAGCAAGGGTATTTATCGAAAAGCCCAGAGACTAATAGCTTATCAGCAGCATCGTCCCAGTCTTGCATGTTGAGCCAACCGCTACGCGCAGCGACCCAGACGCATAAATGCTTAGTTAAGAAGTCAGCTTGTGCATCAGGACTAACAGCAGCGCGTTGGTACTCCGCTTCGAGCGCAGATTTATAAACCGAAACACCATAATTTGGGTTAGCTTTACGCCAACTCTTTGGGTCACGCCAATCATCAGCATCGTCAATCGTGTAGATAATGCCAAAGTAACGGTCATGTGTTTCAAGACCAGATAAGACTTTAGTGACTAAGGTGCGCTGTTCATAGCAAACGCCATCTAAGATAAACCCAGCTGTAGTGATAGCAAATAGCAGGGGCTGCTCACGTGCGCCCATGCCGGTCGCCATGACCTCGTAGGTATCGTTTGATTTATGCGCATGAAGTTCGTCAATAATAGCGCCTTGAACGTTTAGACCGTCCAAGTTGCCCCCGTAATCACGACTGACAGCTTTAAATGTTGATGTGGTGGCAATGGAGCTGACAGCGTGTGCAGTCACTTCTATGCGCATGGCCTTTTGCATATCGGGGCGTTTTCGTACCATGCTTTGCGCGGTTTCAAATACAATGCGTGCCTGGTCACGGGTGGTGGCGGCCGAATAAACTTCCGCACCCATCTCCCCATCAGCAAAACATAGGTATAAGCCGATACCAGCAGCCAATGTAGACTTGGCGTTCTTGCGTGGCACTTCAACATAGGCATAGCGATAGCGACGTTTACCATCAAAATCTACCCAGCCAAACAAGTTGGCCACGATGAATATTTGCCAAGGCTCAAGTAGTATCAATTCGCGCTTGTTTGCCAGCTCACCCTTAACATGAGGCAGTAGCTCTATAAATCGGCAAGCTTTTGCAGCCAACTGACTGTCAAATTCAAACTCAAATGCAGATTCATTCTTTGCGCGTTTAAGATCCGTCAAGTGTCGTTGGCACGCTTGACGCACATAGACGCACGCATCGATAGTGCCGTCGATTACATCCGTTGCGTATTGCGCCGCGATATTAGCGTAGGCAATAGCATCTGACATAGTTTCTTAACCTTGTTTATTAAACTCTCCAAACTCATCATCGCCAAACAAATTGCCTTGAGCGACATCTACTTTGATACTGGAGCGAGCAGCGGGAGATAGACCAAACTCGCGGCCTAATGATATGAGCTGTTTTTGTAATGTGTTACGGATACTGACCAGTGCGGTCTGGACCATAAAACCGTTTGGTGTTTTACCAATCCAAGTATCGATATCTTCGAGCTTAGTGCAGACATCGCCATAACGCGCAGAGGTTTCGGCATACGCGCCAAACAAATCTCCATCGATAACTGATAGCAATCCGAGTGCGACCAATTGTGGTGCTATCTTGTCCCACTGCTTGCGTGATTTGGCGTCGAGCCAGTCGGGGCAGGGTGGTATAGCCAGTGTTGGTTGAGCGGCGTTGCTGGCAGCTTCACGGTCGCTACGGACACGACTGCCTTGCAACACTTTGAGCTGCGTCGGTTTACGTGGACGAGACATAGTGTCACCTGAGAATAGTTATTGATTGAGGGGGTATACCCCCTACAGAGTTTTGACCATGCGAAAATTCTCTTGGGGGCGGTGGTCTCTGTGGGAAATTTTATTTACTTTTTACCCCACCCTCCCTGCCTGAGCTGGGCAATTTCGTAGTCAGATAATTTATTATCGACTGTAGTTGTTTTGATTGAGTGACATGAGTAGCACAGTGGTTGCCAGTTCGACTGATCCCAAAACAATTCCTGATTGCCGCGATGCGGTAGGATGTGATCGACTACGTCAGCACCTCTGGTGATGCCTTGCATCATGCAATATCTGCATAATGGTTCATCGTTAAGAAACCCTAACCGTGCTGAGCGCCATCTGGCATCGTAACCGCGCTGAGCAGATGACGGTCTGTTGTCTATCCGTTTGAGCTTTGCGGGTTCGGCTTGCTTGACTTGGGGTTCTGCTTGGCGTTTAGGTTTGGGTTTATGTATCCTGCAAAAGCCATTGGCACCAGCACTGGCGTTGCAACCTGTATGGCTGCAAAGTGTGGTAGGCATCGATGGCATAAGGATTGCTCAAAAAGAAAGCCCACTGCGGGGGCAATGGGCTTAACTAGTAATGTTTGGTTGATGCTGCCGTGTGCTTTACGATTAGGCAGGAACTTCGAATATGAGAAATCTTAGGTGAATCTGTCCGAAAAATCAAGAAGCCTCTGAGTAGCCTAGCAATTGTAATCTTATCTCAACCCTTACTATGTTTGCGTTCTGCGCCATATCATTTAGCATAAAATTAACATGATCTGATAGCTTGTTGTCCGACCAAGTTTGTTTTGCAATACCAGCAAATGCTGAACGTTCGATATCATTCCAAGCATAGCCAGTTGTTTCATTGATTGGATACTGACATTCAGCCAATGCTGTGCGAACAACCTTATCGATATATCTGATTCTTATAGCTTTAGTAGCCAGTTGAGATGTATAGGTTGCAGACAGACGCTCTTGAATTATTGTATTAAAACCATCGTTTAAATAGTGATAGCAATCAGCTTGCATTGGTGTGATGTTTGCATAGGCTTCAGCAGCAGCTCTTAAGTATTCTTGACGCATGATAAATATCCCCCGTTATTTAGACTCAATATAGGAGCGTGTGCATAGTTACGTCAAGATGTGCATAGTTGATTTTAAACTATGCACGTCTGAATCCTTTGGTATTACTGGCTTATAAGGCTGATGTTCATAGTGTGCATAGTGTGCATAGTTATATTTACGCACGAGGATAAAAATATTTTGTTGTTATCTTAGGTTGATAATAAAAATAAATTATTTCCCGCGCGCGCATACGAAAAAACCCTGCACACTATGCACAGGGTCGCTATAAGCTATATTGGGTAAGGTCTGTAGACGTGCATAGTTGTATTTTGAACTATGCACGTGGGGTGCACACTATGCACATGGTTGGCTATTTGGGTTCGAGTTTCTGACCGATAGCGTTCTTCATAAGCTGTATTTCTTTGCCAAGCCATATTTGTTGGTTGGCTGCTGTAGGTGTTGGATAGCTTGTTGGCATCTTAACAGCAATAATCGTGGACTGGACAGGTTTGCTGTTATTAGGTAGTTGGTATCTTAGCCGCTCTTTGTGCTCACGTCTACCAATATATGTCATTAATTTGGTTTTAGTGGTACCGCGCTCGCCACCTTTACGGCACCAGTACTGGTAATAGTCGTAAAGATCGTCAGTTAAGCAGCTGCAATAAGGTATACCAGCTTCGCCTATCACCCAATCATCATAGAAAACCTCCCAATTTGGTTGGCTTAGGCGAATAAGCTGACGCTTGCTGTTGGTCATGATTGCTGGTGTGTGTGATGTTTGGCCATTAAGTTCTATTTTCATGAGATAAGTGTAGAAAGCACGCAGCATATTGTTATTAGTGCTATCTAAGGCATCTGCGACTTCCTTTAATAAGGGTGCGGGAATCTTTTGCTTTGGATAGCAGACAACATGGCGACGGTCATTCTGTTCAAGAGATAAAGGCATCATATTGTTTGATAAAAATATCGCATTGACGTAGTTATCTTGCTTCCAACCACTCATGAATTTCTGATTGATATAGATAGTGTTGCCTGTAATCAGTTGCTTGACCATACCCATTTGAGAGTATCTATCAGAGCCGCTAAATATCTCTTCAAAAAGTGCGTAGAGTTTATTTGATACCCAGTCGTTATACTGAGACTCAAGCTGACCTTGACCTAATATCACGCTATAGTCACCATAGATGCGTGTCATAATGCGGTCAAAGAATAGAGACTTACCCGCGCCTTGTATCTCACCATGAACTATCAACGCCGTATCAAGCTTAGTACCAGGGCGTTGTAATGGTATCGCAAGCCATCTAATAACCCAGTCATAGATTGCCTGGTCGCCTTCGCATAAGTGCAAAAGTAAATCAGTGATAGGTTTGCACATAGCAGCCGCTTCTTCTGTTTCAATTTCAACAGGTTTAAGCGGTAACCCATCGAATGTATTGATAGCAATATCGTTTGGGTTCTTAGGCTCTTTGGTGCGAGTAGGGTCGAACCAGATATTATCTGATTTGACCGTAATACGAGAGTCTGATTTGAGCCAGATATCATACTCGTTTGGTCGTGCAAGTTTGATAGTATCGACAGGCAAGCGAATACGCTCAACGTCATCCCATACTTCTTTGGTGCCATAGATGAGGAAGTAACGGTCGAACATCGACTGGGCTTCGACCGCCATCATAACGTCTAAGTCTTTAGCGACTTCTGATTTTGTAATCTTACGATGCTTCGTTTCCCACCAACGTACGGCTAACTTCTTATTGCCAATTTCATTAGCAAACTGAGTCTTTGTATATTCAATCTTTTGCTCTGTGTCGTAAACTTTATTCGTTACTTTACCAATGTCAGTGATTTGAGCGTAACGTTTAAGCATATTAGCCAAGCGCATATCTTGCTCAACGTCAGCAGGTACACTGCCGTTGTGCTGCGCAATAGGCGCGTCAGTAGCACTGTGATCATCATTGGCAGCTTGGGTCACTATTGATTGGTTCGCCAGTGCGTACTTGATTTGACGTGATACCTCGTTGAGTCCTGCAGCTGCTGCAAGGTCATTAAAATCTGTATGTTGTTTGCCTTGCATTACGCTGCATCCTTATCTATGTCTAATATGTCGAAGCTTGGCGTGACCATTTCGCCGCCAATGGTAGCTGCTGCTTGTTTGGCCTTGTAGATTCCAGCGTTGTACTCAATTAGTGGCTTGGGTTCTTTGCCCTCTGATATGTCCTTATCGCGCATCTTGATCGCTGTTGCACTATCATTATCAGCGCAGATAATGATGCGATGATCAGGGTATTGGGCTCGTATTGACTGTGCGACTGGGATTAAGTTGTTTGCATTAAAAGCAACAATCACTGGCAAGCTATAGCTCATCGCATCAAATATGGTAGCGCCTGTGGCGTAACCTTCACATATAAGAACAATACCCCCGGCGAACATCGTAGTATTGCCAATCAGATGGTAAGCGCCATTCACCAATCCACCCTTTAAGAATAGCTTTTCGCTATCAGGCGCTATGGTCTGAATATTAACTAACGTCACAACTTTAGTGTCTTTATTATAGTAATTCATAGGAATGACTAGATTGTCATTAGCATCTTGGCGCAGATTGATAGACGCGATATTTTTGCGCAGCAGATACGGATGATCGTTTGTAGCTGATTTTGCATTGTCCCAAATACTAGTAGCACGCGCTGCGGCATCAATACGAGCTTGGCGCTTTTCAGCTTTCTCTACTGCTTCACGCTCGACTTGCTGTGACTGCCACTGTGCACGCTGCTCGTCTGTCACTTCGCTAGTCGTATCAAGTCCGATAGCGCCTGCAATCAGCTTATTGGTTTCGTAAACATCAAGCCCAGTGTATTGCTGCACAAGCATAAAGCCATTGCCAGCACCACACTGCGAGCATATCCAAGTGCCTTCACCGCGCTTGTCATCACAACGGAATCTATTAGAGCCACCGCACATCGGGCATGCTTGATGCTGATGGGCAGCTTTGCTGAAGCTAATGCCAGCAGCAGGGAATATAGTCGAGACATAGTTACCGATAGCTGCTGCGCGAATGGCGTCGAAATCAAGCGGTGTGCGTTTATCTGTCATTGTCGGCATCCTTTTGCTCAATTTGATCATCAACGAAACGCTGTATTATTGAAATAACTACGTCATGTGCTTTCTGGTCTTTTGTTTCATTATCATTCATGAAAGCCCAATAGCCGCCATATTCAACAACTTCAACAATCATATCTTTGTAAGCTTGGTCAGAAATTCTAAGCGTTGCCATTATTTCTCTCCATATTGCGTTCGGCATTTTTTAAGATTGTTTGAATATGACTGATCAATGCATAGCCGTCTTTTTGCATGCTCGCATATTCATCAGGCTCAATAACCTTGTCAGCATAAGCGTCCAATGAGGTGCTATTGAGATCTGCGAACTTTTGACCAAGTAAGGCAATATCAACCATCTCATCGCACTGGTTGTTTTCATCAGGCAGCAAAAACCATCCAGCGTTGCCATGTGCACGGCAAACAGCGTCCATGATTAAAGATGACTGGGTAGCACTTAGGACTTGCTCAATGAGCAATGGTGATAGTGTGTGACAAGTGCGCTTTGGGTTAACTTGCAGCACTGCTGTGTTGTACGTCAGACCAAATGTCTCACAGATACCGCCAAGCGTACCGCGTGGCTTCATCGCAGCTTGATAGACTGCTGCTTCCAAATCTAATACGCAGTTTTCAGCACGCTGTGCGGCTGTGTATTTTTGCTTCGACATATTGCCCCCGTTATTGTCGTTCTTTTATCGCAGTGCTGTTGCTATGCTAGATGTTGTTGATTACTTGGATCGTTGGCTGGTTCGGGAGTGGGGAATATGTCAGGACGTAGTGCATGACATGGGACACCAGTTATCTTTGAAACTTTAACCACCCATTTAGCAGAGGTTTTTTTGTCGCGGTTAAGCCAAGTCCATATGTTTTGTTGCTTTAGCTTCTTTTGCGTGGGATCGATACTTTTAGCTAGTTCAGTTTGACCGCCAGCAGTATCAACTGCTTTCTGTAAAGCTTCTAAAGGACTAAGCGGTTTAATTATCTGATTCATGATGTAAATCCTTTGTTGTTAATTTTAATGTATTTAATCATTTGTTGTTAATTATGTCAAATCTTTTGTTGTTAGCTTTGCAACATCATTTGTTTTAAATTGATAGAAATTACCGGAGGGCGATACCATGGCACTTGGACAGCGAGTTAAAGAAGCTAGAGAGTTTAGAGGTCTTAAACAAGGAGAGCTTGCTGAGCTTATTGGATGGACTCAGCAGGCGCTATCCACATTAGAAAATAGAGATAGCAAGAAGAGCTCATATTCTGCACAAATAGCAAAAGCACTTGATATAGATATCGATTGGTTGATGAGTGGTGCTGGCGAAATGATCAGTACGGAAGAAAAAGATAAACCCAATAGGAAGCTAATTAAGTACGTTCCGGTTAAAGGTTCAGCTCAAATGGGCGATAATGGATATTGGCTGGAGCTAGATTATATGGGTAACGGTGGGGATGGATACTTAGAAGTAAACAATGCTAGTGATTCAGCTTATGTAATACGTGCTGTGGGCGACAGTATGTTTCCTGCATTGCGTTCAGGGTGGTATATAGTATTCGATCCTAAAAGAGACCCATGTGCAGGTGAGTATGTTCATATTGTATTAGCAGACGGTCGAAATATGATAAAAGAATTTGTCAGCTGTCAACATGGCATCATTACTGTGATATCTGTTAATGGAATGGAGAGAATGTCTTTCAACTGTGAAGATGTAAATGTGCTGAATCCATTTGTAGAAATACAGCCGCCAAGTAGATTGCGTGATGAGCTACACTTGTTGGATAACGAATGTACGGGAATATGACAATGGCTAGTAGACCATGGGTAGAATACTGGATTGAGCATTACTTTGCGCATGCTAAGCCAGTCTCGAAAGACAACCCTTTAGTGCGCGGGTGGTGTGTTTATATAGAAGTTTACGAGTTCGATTAATTAAAACCCCTCATTTTTTAACGTGTTTTGTTGTTATAATTTACCTTTTTTCAATATAAACAACAAAAGATTTGACATTATTAACAACAAATGATTAATATATACCCGTGATCAACAACAAACGGGTATATCGCCATGTCAGACATCCATCGCACCGACCGCTTAAAAATGATGCGTTCTCAGTACGAGAACACACGCCTCAAAAGTACGCTCGCTGAACGTAACCAGCAGCTGCACACCACTGAACAGCAACTGACGAATACACAAATCAACTATAAGCATGCGTGCAAAAACACTCGCATGCTTATGGTTTTTTGCGTTTTGTTGATTGCCGTTATGTCATTGGGAGGTGTTGCGTGAGCAAATTAATAAGCACTTTCCAAATACGCTTTGATGACGAAACCAAAGCTGAAATAGCAGCGCTAAAAGGCAAATTAGATACCGTGGCGCATCGTCTGAACGTTGGCCATGCTATGCCGACTGGTGGTCTGCTAGCGGTCGTGGCTGGTGAAGCGGCTAATGACTCAAATAGCGTGATTGACCGAGAAACCGTCAATGATGTCGATTATCTAAGTACCTCATTAGATGAAAGCGTGCCTCATATCGATGATGTATTGGCGTATCCAAACTGGCTATCTGAGTCAGTGCCACAAATTACTGATGCTGATATGCAGCTTATCTTTATTAAAAACCTATCTGAAGTTCTAATCCAGCGTATGCATAGCATGGACCGCTTTAGTGAAGACGACTATGCGGTTGGTGGTGACAAGTTAATAGCATGGGATATTTTGATTTACGAACCTTTGGGTGCTTACGCGATTTTAATGCGCGGACCTGGCCGAATTAATGTTGCGGACTTATTGCTCATTAGGGAGGGTGGGCCGATGGCAGATGCGGGATGGAACACTGAGAGCGAAGCATTTGCAACTTTGCGGACAATAACCGAAGCCGAACTACCAGCATTTCGTGCGGCGTTGGAGGCTTGCTATGCGTAAAATTCAATCATTCAATATCACTGCACAGCTTGCGCTTATCCAATCTAAAGCGCAATTGAGCAATAGCGTAAGCCGTCAAGCGCTAACTGACGCCATCAATACATGGTCGGAGCATCAAGCCAAGTACGACTACGAGCGTAACCAAAATGATTTGGTCGTTATCAATCGAAATATCAGCTTGATCGTGACACAGGTAACCAATCGTATATGTCGCATTAACCCACTGGTTTGGACTGAGTTGCTAAAGTTAAATGCTGCGCTCAATGTCGGCATCATTAGCAACATCAACTTTGAGCCACGCCCAGTGCCAGTTGTGGCTGCGAACACTGATGCCAACCACAGCGAGGTGGCGTAATGTCAAAACAATCGAAAAAACAGCCTTTATTAGTCAATATTAATGGCGCAGCACATATCGGCGTGACAACAGCCTGTCAACGTGTCGCTATGTGCCTGAACGCTCAAGCAATCAGTACCGAAGTGATCAATGTCCGCAGAGGTATCGAAGCTGTTGAATTTGAAGACGACTACATACTTGATAAATACAAGCATCTAGATGTGATCTTGCTAGACCGTCATCACTATACAGCATCGGCTATCAAGCGCCGGTTACACCAGCCGCTTTGGGCTTGGCAAGAAGATAGCGTAATGCCAAGTCTTAGCGTGCTGCTTAGCTGTCATGGCACTGTATACAAGCGCTTTATTAAATCTAATGAAGATAAGCGCACAGCACTGGGACATCACGAGGCGCATCTGTCATGCATAAAAGAGCATTACGGCACACCAAATCATTATGTGCTTGATATAGATGGTAAAAATGGCCATCTGTACGCAGCTGGTACGCTTAAGAGTTTGATATTACGGGAGTTGAAACGATGAGTAAAACATTATCACTTAGCCGTCGTGCTCATCTATTTGTCAAAGACGGACAGTTTTTTATCAAGCTGCAACGTCAAAATCAGCGTGATCCAAAACGCGACGATTATTACATCATGAAAAAGTTTGAGCTGGAACGCCTAAAAGAGATCCATGAGTGGTTAAGCAAAATGATCAAAGAAAGTGAGGCTATAGATGTCAAAGCAGATTAAACGAGTTACTTTTGTGCTAAACAACTATGGCTTAAGTTGGTTAGACGTGAACATGCGCAGTTGGGAAATAGTCAGTGCATGTGCGGAAGGGCGTCACTTGGTGGGCCGAGCATGTCGCTTGGCTGACCGTGGCAATAAAATTGAGTATCGCACTGGGTCAACCTACACGACGATCAATGCGACTATTGAGAAGATGGGGTAGATAATGGCTGATGATGCGGATCGCGCAAACGACTATGTTGATTTAACAATGACTCAGTATCTGAGTCGAGCGCCAAAGTTTGATAAGCCGTCATTGGCTGAATGTTTGGAATGTGGAGAGGATATACCTGCTAAACGCCAATCAGTGGGTGGGGTAACGCTCTGTGTAGATTGCCAAAGCGTATTTGAGAAAAGGGGACGGTGATGCTAAGACTGAATAACAGCTCAGTAGTTCGAGAGTCAGTCAATGGCGGTGTTACAGTCCGAATGTCCGCTGTGTTTGATGATGTGACCAAATCAGGAAGTATCAAGTATAAGGACGCACAGCGCTTTGCTATTAAAGACAGCCTGCTAACGCTTAATGGTGTAAAGCATTGCTTATCTGAACCAATCGACTTAAACGCTGATCCTGAAGACTTGATTCAATACTTTGAGGCTCGGTTTGCTAGTGTTCAGCCAGATATGTTTGTAGAGCCGCCAAGGTCAAGAGGTGGTATTCAATTACCCAAATCGGTCAAAGAAGTGCGCTGGGAATATTTAGACATGGCGTGGCGGGCAATCGATAAGAGTGGCGCGGTTGCATACTTCGAGCGTAGACCAGTACTAGATAAAGCGGGTTATTGGGTGTCAACAATGGATGGTATTTTGGCTAAGTATGGCAAATCATTATGTATCGCTGACAACTATCAGTGCAGCGTTGAGAAAAGGGGACGGTGATGAGCACAACAGGTTTGTTTGCTGGGCTTCTGTACTTTGTATTATTGATGGCTAGTATGATTTTATTAAAAATATGGGCAGATGGCGATACTCTTTTAATCTGCTTTGGGGGCGCTACTTGGTTGGTGTCAATAGTTTATTGGAGTTGGTCTTTCAAAAAAAAGGGGTTTGCCTAAATGCTCACTAATAACGAACAACTTCTAGTTATCACTGGCACGGCTATCTTGCTTGGCATGTTGATTGTCGCAGTGATTTGGCTAGTGTCGATTGAATTGAATAAAGGGGAGTGATTAATATGGAAGTTATTGAAATTATCAAATCAAATGTGCCTTTAGACTGGGTAACGCTCCCCCAATTTGCTAAACTTATCGGTCTACCGCACACACGTCTATATATCGCCAAAGATAAATGGCCTGAAGGTGTGGTGTGGCAAAAGATTGATAACAAGTTATATTTTAGCCTGCGGGGGTGGAATCAGTGGCTGGACCAACAAAGTATCCAACGGGCGTCCGAGTACGAGGCGACAGCGTCCAAATTAATATCCCAATCAGTGGGACGCGTAAATACGTCACTATCCCGCAGCCGCCAACGCCGAAAGGCATCAGCGAAGCGGGTAAATTACGAGCTTACTTAAAAGATGCAGCAAAGTGGGGCACGCTGACGCAAGCCGATGTTGACGCAGCGTGCAATGTAAAGACTAATATAATAGATGATAATAGGGCGCTATTTGCAGACTATGCACAAACATATTTAGACAATCTTAGCAGTGACAACACTGGTACCAGACGAAAATATAAAGGCATCCTAACTAAGCATTGGATGCCTTTTTTTGCGGCTGTGCCCATTGCCGATATTGATGCAGCAATGGTGCGCAGTGCGCTGAACTCTATTAGTTTTAATGCACCGCGTACCTATAACGATGCACTTATACCATTGCGCGGGGTGTTTGACCTTGCGTTTTTGGATGGCGAAATAGATGATATGCCGACTAAGCGCATACGTAATAAGAAAGTGCAGCGCGATGATCCTGATCCATTTCTCCCAGCTGAGCGTGCTGCGATATTAGACTGGATGAAATCTAACTGGACTGGCAAAAAAGAAATCTGGTATTTGTACTATAAATGGCAGTTTTGGACAGGATGTCGTCCCAGTGAGACATTGGCCATTGATTGGCACGATGTAGATTGGTCACATAACACGGTAAAAATCAGCAAAACACTGACTGGTGGCAAGGTTAGCCACGCAACTAAGACCTATCACATGCGTAATATCCATATAAATGACGTGGCCAAAGATGTTTTACTCAGATTAAAACAGCTCACAGGCCACCAGACGCGTGTTTTTATCAGTTTACATACTGATGAGGCATGGACGCGCGATCAAAAACTGTCTGAAAAGTTTGCTGATGCGCTGTCTGGTACTGATATGCGAGTACGACCGGCATATAATTGTCGCCATACTTATGCAACAACGATGCTTAATTCAATGATCGAGCCTTCAGCAGCCGCTTATCAAATGGGCCACGATATACAAACATTCAAAACTATCTATGCTAAATGGATAAATACCGAGCGCATGAGCAAAGAGATGATGAAGCTAGATTATAGCGATTGACTTGGTACCCTCATCAGTGAGGGAACCAAACTACTGCGTCAAAACCGTGTCAGAAATTGACGCGGTTTTTATTTATCAAATTTTAGGCAATAAAAAAACCTGCCCGAAGGCAGGTTTAGTATAGGTTTGAGACAATTTATTCACTATCCGAAAATGGTGGGGCTGGAGAGACTCGAACTCTCACACCTTGCGGCGCCAGAACCTAAATCTGGTGCGTCTACCAATTCCGCCACAGCCCCATTTTCGTTACTCTATCATCAAAAGCGGTTAAACTCAAACGCTATCTAGATAGTTAACTGATTCGGTAGTGCGTCTCAGTGGTTGGCTATTATATAGAGTTTTAATTGTTTGGCAACCCCTATTTGCAATTATTTTTAATTATTTATCATTTATTTTCGGTACTAATTTTAAGTGATTGATATTAATAATAATTTATTATCATGTTTTATGCGTTTATTTACTCTTTAGTTGGTACTCTCGGGGCAGAGATATCCAATTGCTGCAATTTGCGTGTCAGAGTATTGCGTCCCCAACCAAGTAAGCTTGCGGCTTCTATCTTTTTGCCGCCACTATGATTGAGTGCTGCTGTTAATAAAACGCGCTCAAACTCAGGGGTTGCTGTTTGTAAAATATCAGTTTCACCCGTGCTTAGCGACTGCTCAGCCCAATCAGCCAATGCTTGTTGCCAACTTTGGTTCTTAGGCAACGGGCTACTTTGATTATTTTGATGACTGTTTAACGCACTACTATTTAATACATCGCCATTTTGTACCAAGTTCTCTTGAGCGTCTTCCTGTGATGAGCAATGCTCTTCATAAAGCACCGTATTAGGTGAGATGTTTTCAAGTAGCTCTGGTGGCAAATCTGTCGCCATCACAGTATCACCAGTAGCCATAACCGTGAGCCACAAGCAGACGTTTTCTAATTGACGCACGTTACCACGCCAGTCAAACGTCTGCATGATTTGCAATGCGGCAGGATGTAGATGCTTTGGAGTGGTATTCATTTGCTCTGCGGCAGACTGCATAAAGTAGAGGGCCAATGCAGGAATGTCTTCAGGGCGTGTACGTAGTGGTGGTAGGGGTAATCGAATGACATTAAGGCGATAAAACAAATCTTCGCGGAATCGGCTTTGTTTTACCAGCTCTTCTAAGTTTTGGTGGGTGGCTGCGATGATACGTACATCGACCTTTATTGGCTGTTGACCACCAACACGATAAAATTCACCATTGGCCAGTACGCGTAACAGCCTTGTCTGAGTGCTAAAAGGCATGTCACCGATTTCATCTAAGAATAGAGTACCGCCGTCTGCCTGCTCAAAACGGCCTTGACGCATCGTTGTTGCACCAGTGAACGCGCCTTTTTCGTGACCGAATAGCTCAGACTCGATCAAGTCATGCGGTATGGCTGCCATATTAAGTGCAATAAACGGTTGCTGCTTACGAGGGGAGTGTTGGTGCAATGCACTGGCTACCAACTCTTTACCCGTTCCAGACTCTCCAGTAATTAAGACGGAAATGGGGGATTGAGCCAGTCTGCCAATGGCACGAAACACCGTTTGCATGGCTGGTGACTGTCCAATGATGCCGCTAGGGTTACCATTATCCTTGGTTACGGCGGCACCTTTGCTCTTATTGTCTTTGGTTGTCTTACTAGCAGGTGCTACTTTAGGTTTTATCAGGTCTTCAGTGAAAGTATCAGACGTTATATTGTTATTGGATTCATCTAAAAGGGAAACAGTCGTTGTTTCTAGATTGGGCTGATAATTGATGGCTTTATAAATCGTCGCAACCGCGTCATCTAAGTCAAAAGGCTTGGGCAGGTATTCAAAAGCCCCTGTCTGATAGCTATTGATAGCAGAGGTCAGGTCTGAGTGTGCTGTCATAATTACGATTGGCATTTTAGGGAAATGCTGATGAACCCAGTCGCTAAAAGATAATCCATCCATCATTGGCATGCGTATATCGGTCAATATGACGTCTGGTAATTGCTCGGCTGACTCTTGCTGTTTTAAAACATCATTAAGGCGAGTCCATGCTGCTTGTGCTTGAGTAAAACTGATAACGGTCAATCCAGCATCTTCAAACGTGTCTGCCAACACCATGCGTAGGGCTGCATCGTCATCGATTAACCACAATGTTGCAGGGTGGTCGCTGGGTGCATTATTCACAGTTACTATTTGTGATTGTGGTGATTGATCATCGCTTTTAGGTTGGAGGTCGTCGCTATATTCAGTCATGTATTGGGCCTAATCAGCAATTATTGATGGTAAGTTGGGGATTGGGAGTTGGCGTTATGAAACTTAGCAGCCTTTAATTCATAAATTCATAATTTGTTTTATGTCTCAGTGATGGGTTGAGTAAATGGTAGATATAGCGTAAATCGGGTTTGCTTATCTTCTTGCTCTTTTGTCGAGCTCACATCAATCATACCATGATGATGACTGATAATATCTTGGACGATGGATAATCCAAGACCTGTACCGGCTGCACGGCTAGTGACCATCGGGAAAAATATCTGACCGATCAATGCTGGATCAATACCTGAGCCATTATCAGTAATAGTAACTTGCATCACTTGCTTGTGCTGCTGTCCGACGATTGTATGCTGAAAAGCAACCCGCGTTTGAATATTCAATGTCGGTTGATAGTCAGAATTGCTCTCAGTTTGCATGGCAGCTTGTGGTGATTCTTGAGACTCTGAGATTTGATTCTGTTGTAGCGTTTGTTCGAACTCAGTCATCGACTCACAAGCATTATTGATAAGGTTTAAAAACACTTGAATCAGCTGATCTTTGTCAGCGCACAACTCTGGCAATGATAAATCATAATCACGCTGTAACACTACCTGTGGATACTGATTGGTCACTAAGGTTAAGACATGCTCTAGAGGCTCATGGATATTAAGCGTTTGCCAGTTTGGTAGTTGATTGGAACCCAGAAGCTGCCCAATAAGATGGGTCAATCGATCAGTTTCTGAAATAATAATGTCCGTATAGTTGCGCAGCTTTTGATTCATTTTTTGCAAATCATGCTGAGTGTCAGTGTTAGTGGTTGTCAAAGCATTATCAGCGCTAGAGGTGTTAGTAGTAGATGCGTCGCTGAATTTAATAAACTGCCGTTGCAACAGCTGGGCTGCCCCGCGAATACCAGCAAGAGGGTTTTTTATTTCGTGTGCGACCGACCGTAGCATATGACGGGCCACTGTATACTGCTGTTGTTGGCGCTGCTCCTCAGAGATACGACTTTGCCGATCTTTACCCCACATCTCGATAATAAAATAAGGCTGCTGTTCATAGATGACAGGCGTGACGCTATAGTCGACTGACAATGATAAATTACCGTTTAGCGGTGTTTTGATAATGTGATCATGGTCGATAAAAGGCTGCTGATAGTTTTGCGCTTGCACAAAGCGCTCGGTCAAAGAGTAAGCTGGCTCGCTTGAAGACTCATTTTCATTTGTATCATTACTATCATTATCTATAGATACCGTATCTTTAGTCTTTAATTCATCAGGTGCTAGCAGTGTCAAGATGGATTGATTGATTAATCTGCCGCTACTAATGGCAAGTAGCTGCTCGGCTTGAGCATTCAACCGCGTGATTGATAGCTCATCGTTGACCCATAAAATAGCGGTGAATAAATGCTGAGATATAAATGCGAGGTCAGGGGTTGTTTTGGCGGTTATAAAATCAGCGTTCATCAGTAGGGCCCAAAAAAGTCAGATGCTTGAGATAATATTTAACCACAAATCAAGACTATAGAGCGGCAAAACTGGTGATTTTTGCAAAAAAAACGTACAATGCGCTCAGCCAATTTATCTCTAGCAAGGTCAGCCATGTCCAAAACTTCTACCGAGTCAGTGAATACGACAGCAACAGCTCCTCTATCTGCCGTAAAAGACACTGCCACTATCTTCAATCCTGCCGCGCCTACCATAGTACAAGCGCAGAGTCAGGCAGATGCCAGTCAAACAGATACTAAACAGCCTTACCATCACAAAGCCAACCACAACCAAAACCGTAGTGTAGCCCAAAGCAGCGATGTTACGACTGCCAACGCCACTGCTACGATGCCAGTTAGTGCAGCGCCAAAGATTGGTTTTGTGTCACTAGGTTGTCCAAAAGCATTGGTGGATAGTGAGCGTATTATCACTGAGCTAAGCCGTGACGGCTATCAAGTAGCCAGTGATTATGACGGTGCTGACTTAGTCGTGGT
This sequence comes from Psychrobacter sp. MES7-P7E, assembly GCF_002863645.1. NCBI lineage: Bacteria > Pseudomonadati > Pseudomonadota > Gammaproteobacteria > Moraxellales > Moraxellaceae > Psychrobacter > Psychrobacter sp. MES7-P7E. Next base: position 87,753 of record NZ_PJBU01000111.1, read on the forward strand.
AAACACTTGCGGCTTTATTGAATCAGCGGTACAAGAGTCCCTTGATGCGATCGGCGAGGCCATTAGCAAAAACGGTAAAGTGATTGTTACTGGTTGCTTAGGTAAAGAAGCAGACAAAATCCGTGAGATGCATCCGGCCGTACTAGCAGTGACGGGCGCGCATGCCTATGACGAAGTAATTACGGCAGTGGCGCAGCATGTGCCTAAGCCAAATCGTAGTCAGGACGCTAACTATGATCCAAAAATAGATTTGATTAATGAAGCGGGTATCAAACTGACCCCAAGCCATTATGCTTATCTAAAAATATCAGAAGGCTGTAATCACCGTTGTACGTTCTGCATTATTCCAAGCTTGCGCGGTGATTTGGTATCGCGCCCGATTGATAATGTGATGAACGAAGCACTGGCACTCAAAAAAGCTGGCGTGAAAGAATTACTTATCATCTCGCAAGATACTTCGGCATATGGCCTTGACCTAAAGTATAAGACCAGTTTTTGGAATGGCATGCCGCTCAAGTCTAAGTTTTATGACTTATGCCAAGCATTGAACGATTTGGGCATTTGGGTACGCCTGCATTATGTCTATCCGTATCCACACGTAGACAAAGTCGTTGAGTTGATGGGTGAGAAGAAACTGCTTCCTTATCTGGACATTCCGTTCCAGCATGCCAGTCATCGTATCCTAAAAGCGATGAAACGTCCTGCGCATAGCGAAAACACCTTGGCCCGTATCAAAGCGTGGCGTGATATCTGTCCTGATATCGTGATTCGTTCAACCTTTGTGGTTGGCTTCCCTGGCGAGACAGAAGAAGATTTTCAGTGCTTGCTTGATTGGCTGGTTGAAGCACGCCTCGATCGCGTGGGCGCATTTACTTATTCAGAAGTAGAAGGCGCAGTTGCTAATGACTTGCCTGATCATGTTCCTGAAGACGTCAAGCAGTCTCGCTATGAGCGTTTAATGGCGCTACAGCAAGATATTTCAGCGCAAAAGCTACAAGAAAAAGTCGGCAAAACCTTAACGGTATTGGTCGATGAAATTGATAGCGATGAAAATATTGCTATCTGCCGTAGTTATGCTGATGCACCTGAAATTGATGGTCATGTCTATGTTGATGACATCAACGCTCAAGTTAAAATAGGGCAGTTCTTAACCGTGACTATCGATGATGCTAGCGAATACGATCTATTCGCCAGTTATCAAGGCTAGATATCCAATAAGATATGCGAGTGAAAATTGCCCAATGGCGGGCAGTTTTTGCTACAATTAGCGCAATTTAGCCTTTTTAATACGCTTAGCTGTAAGTGTGGCGTTGTGGGCAAACTCGATTTGTATTTTACCGATAATTTTCTTTATAATTTCATGATAACAAGGTGACCTCATGTCTGACAAAAACCCGCGTTACGCTCGTATCTTGCTGAAACTCTCCGGTGAAGCCTTAGCTGGTAGTAAAGACATGGGTATTGATACCGAAGTGCTTGATAAAATGAGCTTGTCTATCGCTCACTTGCGTGGACTTGGTGTCCAAGTGGGTATCGTAGTCGGTGGTGGTAATTTATATCGCGGTGCACAGTTACAAAAAGAAGGTCTCGTTGGCCGTGTGACTGGTGATCAGATGGGCATGCTAGCGACCGTTATGAACGGACTGGCAATGCGTGATGCGCTTGAGCGTCGCAATATCAAAACGCGCTTGATGTCAGCGTTACCGATTGGTGAAGTCACCGAAAGCTATAGCAGTCGTAATGCCATTCGTTATCTCAAAAACGGCGAAGTTTGTATCTTTGTGGCAGGCACGGGTAACCCATTCTTTACCACTGACACCGCTGCATGTTTGCGCGGTATCGAAATCGAAGCTGGTTTGATTTTAAAAGCGACTAAGGTCGATGGCGTTTATGACAAAGACCCGAGCCTACATGACGATGCAGTCAAGTATGACGGTCTGACTTTTGACGAAGTACTAGAGCAAAAGCTAGGCGTCATGGATTTAACGGCTATTGCACTGTGCCGTGAGCATAACGTACCGCTGCAAGTGTTTGATATGACTAAACCCAATGCATTATTGAATGTCATCATGGGTGAGAATGAAGGCACACGAGTTTTTCATTAATTGATGCGATACTGGCAACTAACGTCAGTAAATAGCTAATGATTAGCAACAAATAATTAATATCCCAATAGCAAATAAAAAATTTGTCGGTAACGATAAATAAGGATACACAATGATTAAAGAGATTAAGCAAGACGGCGAAGCACGCATGCAAAAAACGTTGGAAGCGCTTGAAAGCACTTTCAGTAAAGTTCGTACTGGCCGTGCGCATCCAGGTATGTTGTCAGGTGTGATGGTCAGCTACTACGGTTCTGATACACCATTGAACCAAGTAGCAAGCGTCAACGTTGAAGACTCACGTACCTTGCTGGTTCAACCATTTGACCGTACGATGGTACAAGCAGTAGATAAGGCCATTCGTGAAGCAGATTTGGGTCTAAACCCAATGTCTGCCGATGTAATTCGTGTGCCGATGCCAGCATTAACAGAAGATACTCGTCGCGATATGCAAAAACTTGCACGTGGTGAAGCTGAGAGCAGCCGAGTTTCTATCCGTAACATTCGCCGTGACATGATGAATGACATCAAAGACTTGGCAAAGGAAAAAGAAATCTCAGAAGATGATGAGCGCCGCGCTAGTGATGATATTCAAAAAATCACTGACAAATATATCGAAACAATCGATGCTCGCTTGAGTAAGAAAGAAAGCGATCTGATGGAAGTTTAATACTGATATATTTGGTGTTGAGAGCAAGAATGAGTTCGTAAGATTATCTGTAATTGAGCAGCCAATACTTTATAGCTATTGGCTGTTTATTATTGTGTAGACTGATATAGTCAATCCTTTCTAAAAGAGTAACAGCGTTAACTTCGCTTGAAGTATCACAGTTACATCTGCACTCGGTTGTGCTGTCTCTTTTTTAAACTGAATTAACTATATAAAGCCATATCTAAGGCAAGCCAAAGATGTGGTTGATTGAACTGGATCCATCGTATTCTGAGCACTAAAAACTAACAATGTAATTGTGATAAGTTAGTGAATTATATAAATGGCGCTTTTTAATCGCTGTTGCACACGTTATTATTATTTTACCTCAACAATAAGCAAGTTCGCCTATGTCCATTTCAGCCGTTTTGGCGCCCGCTATTCTTCCTCGTCATATCGCCATCATTATGGATGGTAATAATCGCTATGGTAAGGCCAATGATTTGCGCCACGGTCAAGGGCATGTGGCTGGCAAAGACGCGCTCGATCCTATCGTTGAGTATTGTGTCAATACAGGCATTGAAGTGCTGACCGTATTTGCGTTTTCTAGCGAAAATTGGCAGAGACCACCTAGTGAAGTGGCACTGTTGATGCAGCTGCTTACATCGACGATTCATGAGCAAATGCCGCGCATGAATGAGTATCGTATTCGCTTGCGTTTCATCGGTGACCGTAGTCAACTTAGTGAGTCATTACAAACGCTAATGGCTGATGCAGAAGAAAAAACGGCGAAGTTTGACGCAATGACGCTAGTGATTGCGATTAGTTACGGTGGGCAGTGGGATATTGCAAATGCAGCAAAACAGCTGGCTCAACAAGTTCAAGCTGGCGAATTAAAAGCTGAAGATGTCAGCGAAGAGTTGTTAGGTAATTACGTACAGTTAGCCGATACGCCAGCAGTAGATATGCTAGTGCGTACGGGCGGCGAGTATCGTATTTCTAATTTCTTATTGTGGCAATCTGCTTATGCTGAGCTATTTTTTACTCCCACATTATGGCCAAATTTTACAGCAGAAGAGCTGGCTTTGATGATCGCAGAGTTTGCAAAACGTCAACGCCGCTTTGGCAAAACCAGCGAGCAGGTAGTAATAGAGCAGCAAGGGCACTGAGCAATGAGTTGATAGGTAAGTTCAGTCGGTTCAGTTCAGTTAGTATTGTATAACTGGTCAATAGGGTTGGTTTATGCAATGATAAATGGCTTGAATTAGTATTGAATGCTATCACTAGGCCATCGTTAGTTAGCTGCTATAATGCATTTTTTGAACATCTGTTCTTCATTATTATAAGGCTCGATAAGTATGTGGCAACGAATTAAAACGGCAATTGTTCTCGTTATTATCGTTGGTATTGCAATGTTTGCGAGCCAAACACCTATTTTATTTGCACCACTGTTGGCCATTGGGGTCATTATCGCCGCTCATGAGTGGGCTAAATTGATGCCTAAGTGGCGCCAACCTGCGGTATTTGTTCTATTGATTTTAGCGCTCACTATATTCTCACTGATGTTCAAGGTGACTTGGCTGTTTTGGTGGGTGGCGTCACTCGTTATATGGCTAATGGCGCTGTCTTGGGTTCGAGTCTTCCCAACACAAACAAGATGGTACGGCAACCAATTGGCAATGATGGGCGCGGTTATTTTGACGGCATCTATTACGGCAATGTTCTATCTCTGGCAACTGTCGGCATGGTGGCTGCTGTATGTGTTCTTATTAGTATGGTGTGCAGATAGCGGTGCGTATTTCGTTGGACGCAAGCTTGGTCGCCGAAAAATGGCACCCAATGTTTCGCCCAATAAGAGCATGGAAGGGTTGGCTGGTGGCCTCCTCACAGGGCTGTTAGTTGTGATAGCTATCAGCGTCTTTAAATTACAGCTGACGGGTGTACCGTTGATCGCATTTGTAGCGTTATCGGCCATCACTATTCTTGCCTCTGTACTTGGAGACTTGTTTGAGTCGATGCTCAAGCGCCGTGCTGATGTAAAAGATTCAGGCACTATCTTGCCAGGTCACGGTGGTATCCTTGATCGTATTGATTCGCTTCTGTCTGCAACACCGATATTTGCCCTTGGTTTTTGGGCGATACAGCAGCTTGGTTTGATAGTGGTATAAGGTTTTATAGCAGCACTGTTCTATTTAAACCTACTCTGTCGTTTATTCTCAGTAATATTGATATAAGTCAGCCGAGCGCGAGTAATACATTAGTATGGCAAGCGTGGCTACTAGCATGACAATATAGTTAACAGACGATATTCTATTTTTATTATTTTTAAGTATCATGGGCATTGATGGTTATGACGCAACGCATCGCCGTACTAGGCGCGACAGGCTCGATTGGCGATAGCACCTTAGCAATATTGGCGGCGCAACCGCACACTTATGAAGTCTATGCTTTATCAGGCTATCATCGCTTAGATAAACTATTTGCACTTTGTCAGCAATTTCTGCCGAAGCGAGTCAGTGTGCCGACGTCAGCCGTAGATGATTTTGCTCACAGGCTTAAAACAGCAGGAATTGCTAGTGAGGTCGTAGGGGGCGAGGCAGGATTGGTAGATATTGCCACTGACTCACAGACTGATACGGTGGTAGCAGCGATTGTAGGGGCGGCAGGGTTGCCGTCTACATTGGCAGCAGCACGTGCAGGCAAACGTATCTTATTGGCCAATAAAGAAGCCTTAGTCATGGCAGGTAAGGTCATGATTGATGCGGTCAAGACGTACAACGCTACTTTGCTGCCGCTGGACTCTGAACACAATGCTATTTTTCAATGCTTGCCACTTGCTATTCAGCAAGACAATACGCAAATTCATCAGCCAAATCATGGTGTCCGTAAACTGTGGTTAACAGCCTCTGGTGGGCCATTTTTGCAGCAGTCGTTTGAGCAGATGCAGCAGGCAAGCGTCGCAGAAGCGGTCAAACACCCTAACTGGTCAATGGGTCAAAAGATATCTGTCGATTCGGCGACGATGATGAACAAGGGGCTTGAGCTGATAGAAGCCTGTCACTTATTTGATTTGCCTGAAGATAAGATAAATGTGGTCATTCATCCACAAAGTATCATTCACTCAATGGTAGAATATAGCGATGGCAGCTTTTTAGCGCAGCTGGGCAGTCCAGACATGAAAACCCCCATTGCGCACGCGCTGAGCTATCCTGATCGAATTGATAGTGGCTCGCAGCCGTTAGACTTATTTGCACTTAGTGGTTTGGAGTTTATTGAGCCAGATCTACAAAAATTTGCCTGTTTGCGTTTGGCTCGCCAAGCTATGCAAGCAGGGACGCAAGCCACAATTGTGCTCAATGCGGCAAACGAAATTGCAGTAGCAGCGTTCCTCGATGGCAAAATACGTTTGACTGATATTGCTGATATTAACGAACAAGCCTTAAATGACATACAGCTGCCACCATTGAACGAAACCGCTGACATAGAAGATATATTGGCAATCGATAAGATTGCACGCCACTTGACTGATAAGTTGGTAGCAAAGCTGACATAATCGTAGCAAGCGTCTCTTAGCTGATACGTGACATTGATAAACGATATTAGCGAAGATGTTGATGAAAATGCTGAGAGACAATACTGAGAAAAAATCATGACGTTTTTACTAACACTTCTTGCCGCCATATTTGTTTTAGGCCCGCTTATTGCCTTACACGAGTGGGGACATTATATTGTGGCGCGGCTTTGCGGTGTCAAAGTACTAACGTACTCTATCGGTTTTGGCCCTAAAGTTTTTGGTTGGACCAGCAAAAAGAGCGGTATCGATTATCGTATCTCAGCATTGCCACTCGGCGGTTATGTAAAAATGCTGGATGAGCGTGAAGGTAATGTCGCAAAAGATGAGCAGCATCTTGCATTTAATCGGCAGCATCCGCTCAAGAAAATTGCTATCGTTGCAGCTGGCCCTATCATGAATTTTGTCATCGCTATCGCGCTATTTTGGGTACTATTTATGACCCCATCTGAGCAGTTGGCGACTAAGATTGGACAGGTACTACCAGATACGCCTGCTGCAATGGCACAGTTACCAGTCGGTGATAAGATTGTTGCGATTGATGGCCACGATGTGCAGACATGGGAAAATATTAACTATCGTCTTGCAGGACGTATGGGTGAGACGGATAATGTCAGCATTACCTTGCTGTCAGACGCCCAAACCAATCAGTCGACTAAAACATATCAAGCCCCCGTCACACAGTTTATGCAAGGTGAGGCTCAAGGCAAAGACGCATTGACTAGCTTTGGTATGTTGCCATGGCAGCCGCAGATTGCGCCGATTGTAGGCGGTTTGGCTCCCGATGGTGCCGCTAGCCGCCAAGGTCTAAAGGTTGGTGACCGCATTACTGCTATTAATAATGAGTCAATCGAAGATTGGATTACTGCGACGCGTATCATTCGTGATAATCCTGAAACGCTGTTGAACTTTACAGTGTTGCGTGATGACAAGCCTGTACAGTTGCAGATTATGCCCCAAGGTAAAAAAGACAACTTGGGTAATGATTACGGACAGATTGGTGCAATGGTGGATCAGACTGAGATTATTATCCCTGACGATTACAAGACCACTGTGGTCTACGGTCCTAGTGAGTCGTTAGTTAAGTCGTTTGAAAAGACTGAGCAGCTAGCAGTAATGACCGTAAGCTCAATGGGAAAAATGCTGTCAGGTATGATTGGTTTAGACAATCTATCAGGGCCAATTACCATTGCCAAAGTCGCCAAACAAAGCTTTGATATCAGTTGGCAGATGGTATTATCGACAGCGGCGCTTATTAGCTTAAGTCTTGCCGTCTTAAACCTTTTGCCGATTCCAGTATTAGATGGTGGTCATATTGTCTATCATTTTATTGAGCTGATTCGCGGTAAGCCACTGTCTGAAGGTGTGCAAATGGTCGGTCTAAATATCGGTTTACTCTTGCTAGCAGGTTTCATGGTGTTAGCAATTGGTAATGACATCAGCCGGCTCTTTTAGTCAGCTGATGAGCAATATGGCTGATAAAGCACGATATACTAATGGTTTTACGCCTATTATAGGCTGATTATTGTTATGATAGGCATGCTACTCTGTGTCGCAGCCTCTGTACTAATCGTAATTTTTAGTTTATTTTGTGATGCAATTTATATAAAGTGTTCTGAGTTACCCTTGCATGGGTTTATAACCTTATGCGCACGGGTTAGACAATACGTGCCTTTTAACTTAACTTAAGCAATTTTTTTATTGACGGATAGTGTTTATGCGTACGCCTTTAATTATGAGCGCGGCTGGGTTGCCGTTAGTTGTAGCGATGATGAGTATGCCAGTACAGGCTGCAGAATTTGTAGTAACTGACATCGGTTTTAATGGCTTACAACGCCTAACCCCTGATAGCCTCTATCCGGTCTTACCTGTTACGGTAGGCGATACGGTGAATGATAGTAGCTTAGCTGCCAGTATTAAGGCGCTATATGCAACTGAAAACTTCGCTGATATTCAAAGTCGTGTCGAAGGTGGCAAGCTGCGCTTTGATGTCGTCGAGCGTCCTATCATCGCTGAAGTCAACTTTGAAGGCAATAAACTTATCCCAAAAGAAGGGCTTGAGCAAGGGCTTGGTAACGCTGGTTTGTCTGTGGGTGATGTGCTAAAGCAAGCGACCTTGCAAGGTGTTGCCAACGAGCTACAACAGCAATATATTAGTCAAGGTTATTACAATAGCAATATCGAAGTCGATCAGACATTATTAGATGGTAACCGCGTGAAACTTGACGTGCGCTTTGTAGAAGGCAAGCCTGCTAAAGTTGTCGATATCAATATCATTGGTAACAAGCACTTTAGTGATGAAGAGATTAAAGACGTTTTCGCGGTAAAAGAATCTTCATGGACGCGTCTATTATCTAAGTCAGATCGCTACGCCAAAGAAAAACTAGGCGCAAGTTTAGAGAACCTAAAAGCGCTGTACCAGAACGATGGTTATGTGCGCTTTAACGTTGACAACGCCATACTCAATATTAGTGAAGATAAAAAAAGCGTCTTTATTGAAATCAGCTTAACCGAAGGCGACCAATACCAGTTTGGGGATATTAGCTTTTTGGGCGATCCCAAATTCGATGTCAATGATCTAAGCGAGCTTGTGACCTTTAATGCTGATGAGCAGTACTCGCAAGCTAAGCTTGATGCAACAACTGCTGCGCTCAAAAACCGTTATGGCAATGAAGGCTATTATCTAGCACAAATTCGCCCAGTACCGCGTATTAATGACGACACCAAAATCGTCGATGTTGACTATTATATCGATCCGGTAAGACCTATCTATGTACGCCGTATCAACTTTAACGGCAATATAAAAACCCAAGACGAAGTACTGCGCCGAGAGATGCGTCAGTTAGAAGGTTCGCTGGCCTCTAACGAAAAAATCCAGCTATCGCGCACGCGTTTATTGCGCACCGGTTTTTTTAAAACCGTTAACGTTGATGTTAAATCGGTGCCCAATCAGCCAGACCAAGTCGATGTGAACTATACCGTTGAAGAACAACCCTCAGGTAGCTCAACGATTGCCGCTGGTTACTCTCAAAGTGGCGGGGTAACTTTCCAATTGGATCTGACTCAAAATAACTTCATGGGTACCGGTAACCGTGTAAAGGCTGCGCTTTCTCGTTCAGAAACACGCGACTCTTATAGCCTAGGTTATACCGATCCGTACTTTACAGAAAACGGTGTCTCTCAAGGCATCAGCGGTTATTATCGCAAAACCAAATATGATGACGACAACGTTAGTAACTATGTGACCGATTCATATGGTGCGACGCTGAATTATAGTTATCCTATTGATGAAACCAAACGTCTGAGTGCGGGTCTGAATGTGGACAACACAAAGGTTCGTGGTGGTCGTTATCTGGGTATATCTAATGTTCAAGAAATTCTAGACGAGGGCGGTACGAAAACGCCTGAAGTTGATACTGATGGTGTTGCCACTTTCAAGAATGACTATCAGACTTACAATCTATTGTTTGGTTGGGACTACAGCACTTTAGACCGTCCAGTATTTCCTACCAAAGGGATGAGCCATGCGGTTGATGCAACCATCGGTCTTGGCGATGCCAACTACCAAAAGCTAACTTATAGCGGCAATATATATTACCCTATTTATAAAGATGTGATCGCACGTGGTTATACCAAGCTTGGCTATGGTAATGATTTGCCATTCTATGAAAACTTCTATGCTGGTGGTTATGGTTCGGTTCGTGGTTATAAATCATCTACTCTGGGACCTAAATCACAAGTCTATTATGATGCGGTCAATGATCCAGACAACCAAACCTTTACCGCAGAAGAGGTTGGTGGTAATGCACTAGCAACGTTTGGTGCTGAACTAATTTTACCAATGCCGTTTAAAGGTGATTGGGCAGATCAAGTACGCCCAGTATTGTTTGCTGAAGGTGGTCAGGTCTTTGACACGTCTGATAAAGAAGATCGTACTTTTAATGATTCAGATGTTCCATTACTGACCCAAGATAATGACTTCCGCTACAGTGCGGGTGCTGGTATCACTTGGTATACGCCTATCGGACCTATTTCGATCAGTTATGCGGTACCTATTGGCGACAAAGAAGACGACAAGACCGAAAAAGTCCAGTTCCAAATTGGTAATACATTCTAAATTAATGACATCATTCTCATCTATTTGAGCAGTTTTAGAGATTGTCTCAAATAGACGGAAATATCATTAGAGCTTAGTAGGTCGTCAAAACGCATTGTTATTTTGGCGACCGTTTCATTTATAACCATATTTTATTAATAGTCATTATGATAACGATTGAGCAACTCATTACTCGAATTGAGCAGCGGCAGCCTATTATTAATAAGGCCGAGATTGATACTGAGCAATTGTGTCAACCATTCAGTAGCGTCGGTAGTTTGACGACAGCCAGTCAGCAGCAGTTAAGCTTTTTGGCAGATCCTCACTATATCTCTAGCTTGGCTAGCAGTGACGCAGGCGCGGTGTTGGTAACGGAAGCATATCGTGACCAAGTGCCTACCTCAGCGATAGCGCTAGTCGTCTCAAATCCATATTTGGCTTATGCCAGTGCCAGTCAGCTGTTTGCACGTCATTCTTTATCTAATGGGATTCATCCTAGTGCTGTGATTGCAGACAGTGCTGTTATTGGCGAGCAAGTCAATATCGGCCCTTTTTGTGTGATTAGTGACAATGTGCAAATAGGAGCGCGTAGCTCACTCGATGCTCATGTCGTGGTTGAGGCCAATACTAGTATCGGTACCGATTGTGTCATTAAGTCGCAAGTCGTTGTTGGGCCTGAGTGTGTTATTGGCAATCACGTAAGATTGCATGCAGGGGTCAGTATCGGATCTGAAGGGTTCGGGTTCGCTCCTACTAAAGATCCTAGTAACACAGGTTGGGAGCGCATTGCCCAGTTAGGCCGTGTCATTATTGGTGATCATGTGCGAGTTGGTAGCCAGACGTGTATCGATCGTGGCGCTATTGATGATACTGTTATTGGTAATCACGTGATTATTGATAATTTGGTACAAGTTGCCCATAACGTCCGTATCGGTGACGGCACTGCTATTGCTGCTCAAACCGGTATTGCGGGTAGTACTACGATAGGTAAGCGCTGTATAATAGGCGGCGCTGTCGGTATCACAGGGCATATCGAGATTACAGACGATGTTGTTTTATCTGGCATGACCATGGTAACCAAATCCATTAAAACCGCTGGCTCATATTCATCTGGTACGGCTGCAATGCCAACTGCTAATTGGCGACGTGCTGCTGTACGTTTTCGTCAGCTAGGCAATAACTAATGCAAACACAAACGAATAATAGATATTCAAAACACAGCAAGGAAGCGTCATTATGAGCAATAACAATATAGATGTCCCAACTGATGAAGACGTTAAAAGCTTAGCTGAGCAAGGTCTTACGCTACCATTGACGTATAATACGATTAAGCATTACTTACCGCATCGTTATCCTTTTATGCTGGTAGATCGTATTGTAGCTTGTACGCCAGGCGAGTGTATTACTGGTATCAAAAACGTGACTATTAATGAAGAGTTTTTTAACGGTCACTTTCCTGATGAGCCGATTATGCCAGGGGTATTGATGGTGGAGTCAATGGCACAGGTGTCAGGTATGCTTGGTTTTATTAGTGCAGGGCTAACGGCAGAAGACGGTTACCTCTATCTGTTTGCAGGTGTGGATAAAGTCCGTTTTAAACGCCGTGTGATTCCTGGTGATCAGCTTATCATTCGTGCAAAGACCGTGATGCAAAGACACGGTATCTATAAATTTGATTGTACTGTTCATGTCGAAGATGAACTGGCTGCTAGTGCTCAAATCATGATTGCACGTCAAGAGCAGCAAAAACCTGCTAACACGAAGGGTGCTTAAGTTTTCAATAAGCCATACTGTACAAAGAGCGATATTGAAATCGCTCACTATCACTCCAATAAACAGCTATATGTAAACTCAACAACATAACTGGTATTAGCTTCGTTAGTAACACTGAAATAGCGATACTTTTTTATTATTTACTCGCATCAAATGATACAAGGGCCCATCTTATGAGTCAGATTCATCCTACAGCACTCATCTCACCGTCCGCGCAGATTGACGAGACTGCTATCATCGGACCCTATTGTATCGTTGGTGATGAAGTATCAATTGGTGCGCATACGGTTTTGCATAGACATGTCGTTGTGACTAAACTGACTCGTATTGGTCAACACAATGAGTTTTATCAGTTTGCGAGTATCGGTGAAGATCCTCAAGATTTGAAATATGCAGGTGAGCGTACTTGGCTTGAAATCGGCGATCACAATACGATTCGTGAAGCCTGTAGTTTACACCGTGGTACAGCGCAAGACGGCGAGCTGACTAAAATCGGCAGTCATAATCTACTGATGGTAAACACCCATGTCGCACATGATTGTGTCATTGGCGATCATAACGTACTGGCTAACAATGTCGGTGTAGCGGGGCATGTGACTATCGGCGATCATACCATTATTGGTGGTAACTCAGGCATACATCAGTTTTGTACAGTAGATGACTATAGCTTGATTGGCGGAGCAAGCCTTATTTTAAAAGATGTGGCTGCATTTACGATGGTGTCTGGCAATCCGGCAAAGGCCCATGGACTCAATATCGAAGGTATGCGCCGTAAAGGTTGGTCAAAAGAAACGATTAATGTATTACGTCAAGCGTACCGTACGATTTTCAGATCAGGTTTGACCACTGCGCAAGCGTTGGAAGTCTTACATAGTGAGCTATTGGCTAAAGAGCCAAAAATTCAGCTACTTATTGATTCATTACAAAATAGCAGCCGCGGTGTTGTGCGCTAAAAAAACAACTCGATTAATGATGAGTTTGATACTTTTAATCAGCTAAATTCTTATGGAATGAAGGCGAATTAGATGAAAGCCATAACTATTTGTTATGGCTTTTTATATTTATGAGCACTTGACTTTTTTGGTCGCTTAGCAGAAACTGAGCGTTTACGATATTGTAATCAATTCTTTCTTAATGTTGCTGGGCGTTTCACATCGAAGCGTTTACTAAATAGTCCAACGGTAAAGCCGACTATTTATGTTGATCAAGGAAGATTATCAGTAACGTTAATTGAAGCACGAGGACGGAAAAAATGGCTATCAATAAACAAGAACATGCCCAATGGAGCTCAAGCTTTGGCTTCGTATTGGCAGCAGTAGGCTCAGCAGTTGGTTTAGGAAACATATGGAAATTTCCATACATGGTTGGCGAAAGCGGTGGTTCAGCTTTCGTTATTGCCTATTTGTTCTGTATCGCGCTGGTCGGTTTTCCGATATTAGTTGCTGAATGGTTAATTGGTCGACGTGGTCAAAAAAACCCAGTCAATACTTTTTCAGACGTAGCAGCGACTGAAGGTAAGTCGCGTAGTTGGGGCATCGTTGGTGCTACTGGTATCTTAGGTGGTTTCTTAATTCTATCGTTCTATAGTGTGATCGGTGGTTGGGCGCTTAACTATATTACTAAAGTTGCAACAGGTAGCTTTGCTGGTCAAGACAGTGATTCTGTTGCTGCAACCTTTGATGCTATGCTTGCATCAGCTGGTACATTGACGATCTGGCATACGGTATTTATGATTTTAACCGCTGTCATCGTTGGTATTGGTGTGACAAGTGGTATCGAAAAAACAGCTAAGATTTTAATGCCATTATTGGGTGTGATTCTGTTCGTTATCGTTGGTTACAACGTGATGAACGGTGGATTCGGTGAAGCAGTTGCTTACCTATTTACGCCAGATCTTAGCAAACTAACGGCTGATGTTATGCTTGCAGCATTAGGCCATGCATTCTTCACCTTATCAATTGGTATGGGTATCATGGTCGCTTATGGTTCGTATTTGGGCCGTGAAGTGAACTTGCTAAAAACAGCACGTACCGTTGTTATTTTGGATACGGTTATTGCGTTGGCTGCTGGTCTTGCCATCTTCCCAATTATCTTCAGCAATGGTCTAGATCCTGCATCAGGTCCTGGTCTTATCTTTGTAAGTTTACCAATTGCTTTCGGTAGCATGGGTGCGGGTACTATCATTGGTGCATTGTTCTTCTTGCTTATTACCTTTGCCGCTATCACCTCATCTATCTCGTTGCTTGAGCCAACCGTTGAGTTGTTAGAAGAGCGTACGTCGATGAGTCGTACTGTATCTACTATCGTGGCAAGTACAGTAATCTGGTTGTTAGGTATTGCAGCATTGCTATCGTTCAACCTATGGTCTGACTTCACTATCATGGGTAATGGTATCTTTGATGCATTAGATAAGCTTACTAGTAAGTTCCTATTGCCTCTAACAGGTCTGGCTGCAATCGTATTTGTTGGTTGGAAAATGGATCAACGTAACATTCAGCAAGAGCTTGGTTTATCTAATGGTACATGGCAGCTTTGGCAAATCGTTGCGAAATTCATCGCACCAATCGCTGTTATTGTAGTATTTGTGACGTCATTGATGGGATAGTAGTCAAGATTGACACTATATTAATCATTAGTTGATAATCATTAAATAATAAAAGCAGCACAGAAAAAGGGCTTAAGATTATTCTTAAGCCCTTTTTTATTTCAACAGATTCGTTACACAGTCGTGAATGTTAAACAGGATTAGCGCAAGTTTAACTCAGGAACCGTTTGACCGCGTTTGGCATAAAACTCGCTGACAAACTCATCAAATTTATCTTGCTCGATAGCATCTCTAATACCCTGCATCAAACGTTGGTAATAGCGTAAATTATGAATAGTCGCTAACTGAGCACCTAGCATCTCTTTACACTTATTAAGATGGTACAGATAAGCACGGCTAAAGTTTTGGCAAGTATAGCAGTCACATTCAGGATCTAATGGGCCTTCATCATTGCGATATTGGCTATTACGGATACGTACCACGCCAGCATTATCTGCATCGCCCGTCACAAAGTAATGGCCATTACGCGCGTTACGCGTTGGCATCACGCAGTCGAACATATCCACACCGCGACGTACGCCTTCAACTAAATCCTCAGGCTTACCAACACCCATAAGATAGCGCGGTTTATCTGCTGGCATATCGTCAGGCAGGTAGTCTAGGACATCTATCATCTCTTCTTTAGGCTCGCCAACTGATAGACCGCCAATAGCATAACCATCGAAGCCAATCTCTAACAGACCTTCAAGTGACTGCTGACGCAAATCAGGATACATACTGCCTTGTACAATACCGAATAATGCGTTGGTACTGCCCAGTCTGTTGTGCTCATCGATACAGCGCTGTCCCCAACGTAATGATAGCTCTAACGACTTTTTCGCTTCATCATGAGTGGCTGGATACGGCGTACACTCATCGAACTGCATGACGATGTCTGAGTTCAAACTATACTGAATTTGCATAGATTTTTCTGGTGAGAGAAATACCTTTGCGCCATCGATAGGAGATTTAAAATTGACGCCTTCTTCGGTGATTTTACGCATTGCGCCGAGGCTGAATACTTGGAAACCGCCCGAATCGGTCAAGATAGGTTTGTCCCAATGCATAAACTTATGCAAGCCACCGAATTTATCAATGACTTCGGTACCTGGACGTAACCAAAGATGGAAGGTATTGCCCAAAATAATATCAGCACCGATGGCTTCGATATCACGTGGCAGCATGCCTTTGACCGTACCATAAGTACCAACAGGCATAAAAGCAGGCGTTTGCACGTCGCCATGATTGAGATGAACCGTACCACGGCGTGCACGCGTTACACCGCTGGCCGTTTTATGTAAGACAAATTGCATATGATAACCGCTATTTAAGCTATGAAAATGGCGCTAATTATAGCATTGTTAGCGGTTTTTTGGACATATAGTCAGAGAATCACTGAACTGCTACGGCGTTACCCTCCCTAAATGTACTACTTGTCCAATTTTTAGTTGGCTACCTTGTACCCGTTTTAGCGTTTTTTAACTATAGATATTAGGTGTCATCGATATACGTGCAATATATACTTTGGTCAATACCGCTTTACCATAACCAAAAAACACAGATAGCACGCCAAAAGACACAGATAGTGCTAGAGGTCTGTTGATACAGTAGAAGTTATACAGGTGAGGTGATAAATATTGCCACATCATGCTTTTAGATGCTGGAGACATGACATGAAAAAGACAGCTTACTTATTATTGAGTGGTTCATTATTGATATCAGGAGGAGCTATGGCTACCGAAGAGCCGAAATATACGGTGTTGACCCAAGTAGACGACTTTGAGCTGCGTCGTTATGATGAGCAGCTAGTAGCGCAAACGTGGGTGAGTGGTGACCAAGACTCAGCAAGTCGTGAAGGATTTAAGGTTTTAGCGGACTATATTTTTGGTAATAACACCGCACCAAGTGGAGACAGTAGTAAAATTAGTATGACGGCACCTGTTACGATGCAAGCTGATAACAAAAAAAGTGATAATGAGTCACAAAAAATTGCCATGACAGCACCAGTCAGTATGCAACAAGACAATGGTAAGTGGCGCGTACAATTTACGATGCCTAGTAAATATACGATGCAAACACTGCCTAAACCAAATAATCCAAACGTTGAGATTATAGAAGTACCTGCACAGACGTACGGTGTGATTAAGTTCTCTTGGCTCGCAGGAGAAGATAAAGTAGCGGAAAAAACCGAAGCGCTGCAAACATGGATGCAAGACCAGAATTTGACGCCTATAGGCGAGCCTGAATTGGCCCGTTATAACCCACCTTGGACGCTACCATTTTTACGTCGTAATGAGGTGATGATTGCGTATCAACCTAACTAGTAATCAGCCTATAAAAAAAGACAGCAATCGCTGTCTTTTTCGTGCTTTATTTAAGGTATCTGAGTTAGACGTTTTGCTCACGGATGATATTAAGCATACGACGTAATGGTTCTGCTGCGCCCCACAATAACTGATCACCAACGGTAAATGCGCCTAGATACTCAGGGCCCATATTCAACTTACGTAAGCGACCTAGTGCAACGGTTAGGGTCCCAGTCACGGCTACTGGCGTTAGGCGGTTCATGGTAGCTTCTTTGTCATCTTCGACCAAGTCCAACCATTCGTTACCACTATTTTTGAGTGCAGCTTCGATTTCTTCTAGCGGAATGTCTTTTTTCAGCTTGATCGTTAGGCCTTGCGCATGACAGCGCATAGCCCCGACGCGTACACACATACCATCGATAGGAATCGTACTGGCTTCATCGTTACCCAAAATCTTATTGGTCTCGACGCCGCCTTTCCATTCCTCTTTTGACTGTTTGTTTTCTAGCTGCACATCGATATAAGGAATCAAGCTACCTGCCAATGGTACACCGAAGTATTGTGTAGGGAAGTCTGCTGAGCGCTGAGTCTGAGCGATTTTTTTATCAATCTCAAGAATAGCACTAGCAGGGTCAGCCAATTCGTCTTGGACGGCATCACGTAACACACCCATACCGTTGATGAGCTCGCGCATGTTGTTTGCGCCAGAGCCACTAGCAGCTTGATATGTCATCGCGCTGACCCATTCGACCCAGCCTTTATTAAACAGCTCACCGATAGCCATCAGCATCAATGATACGGTACAGTTACCGCCGATAAAGTCCTTTTTACCGTTGGCTAGGGCACTATCAATAACGTTACGGTTGACTGGATCAAGAATGATGATGCTGTCATCTTTCATTCGCAGCGTACTTGCCGCATCAACCCAATAGCCGTTCCAACCACTATCACGTAGTGGTTGATGGACTTTTGACGTATAGTCACCACCTTGGCAAGTAATAACGACATCACAAGCAGCAAGTGCTTCAATATCATGAGCGTCTTTTAGTTGGCCGGTTTCAATACCGTCGAATTTTGGTGCATCACCACCAGCATTACTGGTAGAAAAAAACACCGGCGTGATACCGTTGAAGTCATTTTCTTCGTGCATACGTTGTATCAATACTGACCCTACCATACCGCGCCAGCCTACCAAACCTACTGTTAAATCACTCATGAAGTTCAATCCTATTTACAATTATTTGTTGCATCGTCAACCGATAACAATGCCGTGAATGGCGCGAAAAAGCAAGGCGTTTTGGCTATTATTTGGTCGTTTTCCATACACTATTAACTATGTCGGCTATAACTTTAAGTTATTACTATTGAAGAGGTACTTGGCTATCTGACGACCTCAAAAATATAATGTTAATAAATCACGCATTACATTGAATGAGCCAACATTGTAACGTTTTATGATAGTTGTCGCATAATTGAGACTCACCAGTAGGCGAGAATCTTCTGAAATGCTAAAGTAAGTCTCAAACACAATTACTCGACGTTAGTTATTTGACGTCAGGTGAGTTAAAGCTTAACCAATATACATCATCAGCTCTATCGACACTTTAATCAACGGTTAGTACCTACTTATGGATCTCTCACTATTGTATTACGCCTTACAAGGTCTAGCAGGATTCATCGCCTTTGTCACAATCTGGGGCTGGTTGCCGCTAGATAACTGGTGGGTGCGCGGTGTTGAGTTTCCACGTATTCAAATCATGGTGCTTGGTATTATCGCTTGGGTCGGCATGATAATGTTTTTCTCAGAGTGGGAATTAGGGCAGTGGATATTATTTGTTGTACTGAGCGGTACGTTAGCATTTCAGCTGAGAATGGTACTGCCATATACTAAATTGTGGAAAAAAGAAGTTCAAAAGGCAAAAGATAAGCCAGAAGGGCAAGCGCATCAAATAAAAATCATGGTATCAAACGTATTGACGCCCAATGATGAAACGCAAAAGCTGGTCGATTTGGTTAAGCAAAAGCAGCCTGATATCTTAATTACATTAGAGAGTGATAAAAAATGGGAGCAAGTCTTACAACAAGTCGAGTCTGACTATCCCTATACCGTGAAAGTGCCACTAGATAATTTATATGGTATGCACTTGTATTCTAAGCTTGAGCTAATTGATCCTGAAGTTAAGTACTTGATGATAGATGATATACCGTCTATCCATACTCAATTGCGTTTGCAAGGAGGCCGCGTCATTTGGTTATATTGCTTGCATCCCATGCCGCCTAGTCCAACTGAAGCTGATAAGTCCACCACGCGTGATGCTGAGCTGCTCATGGTAGGTAAACACATAAAAGAAAACGACCAAACGGCGATACTGGCAGGTGATCTTAATGATGTCGCATGGTCAAAAACCACGCGTCGCTTTCAACGTATTTCTGGTCTGTTAGATCCTCGTATTGGTCGACATTTCATTAATACCTTTCATGTTAAATATCCATTTCTGCGTTGGGCTTTGGACCATATCTTTCATAGTGCCTGCTTTACGGTAGTTGATATTCAGCGTATGCCATCCGTAGGATCTGATCACTTTCCTGTGATGACTACCTTGCAATATGAGCCAGAAGAGGCAAGCAATCAAGAAGGCAATGCGCCTACGGCACAAGCAGAAGATATCCAAGAAACTGATAACAAAATCGAAGAAGGCAAGAAAGAAGGCGAAAAAGTGTCAGAAGAGCACAGACAAGAGCAGCGCAGTTTTGGTTAATAAAAGAGGCTGTTTATTAACGGTAATGCATAGAAATGATGTAAGCATATGCTTACGCAAAATAGAGTCTTTAGCTTCTATCGGCACCAAATCCATTGGCCTATAATACATCCATCAACACAAGGATACGCATGGATGTAGTGTTGAGACAGTACCAATAAAAGTACAGGTCAGCCCGCTGTCTTATATAATACTGTTAAATGACTTAGGATGAGTCAGCACGGAAGAGAGATAATAACAATAACACGAAGTATTGAAACCCTGAACCAATCGCCCTAGGTTCGGGGTTTTTCTTTGTGTGGATTTTGGTTTAATAAAGTTTAAAATGCTTAACTCCGATATTTTTTTAAAGCTTCCAGTTAAATATCTAACTGCGCAAAATAAAGAAGGGTATATGCAATAGCATATACCCTTCTTTGTTTAAATCGATTCAGTGCTTTCGCTAACTTAATACTACTAGCTTATTGCAACATATCAGCCAAGTATCTGAATATAAGCGCCAGCACGTAGCTCTTGTAACCAGTCTTCTTGAGCTTGTGGCGCTAAACGTTGATACAATGCTTGACGTGCCATATTGCGACGATATTGCTCGCTAATATCTTGATCGCGCTTACCGTCGACTTTTAGGATATGCCAACCAAATTTTGTCTTAAATGGTGCAGAGTAGTCACCAACCGCTGTATTTTTCATGGTGGCTTCAAATGAACCAACCATATCTTCTTCGCTAACCCAATCAAGATCACCGCCACGTCCCGCAGAACCTGGATCATCTGAATACGTTGAAGCTAAACTAGCAAAGTCAGCGCCGCCACGAAGTTGCTCGTATAGATCATTGATTTTTTGTTCAGCAAGCGCGTCAGTCTGTAGGTCATCGACTTTGACTAGAATATGGCGAGTATGCCATTGTGGTATCAGCATCGTATTGCTGGCTTTTTTATCAGCAAGCTTGATGATATCAATCCCTTCAGGAGTCAATAGTGGCTCGCTTACAGTACCAACGTCTAGCTTGGTAATTTTGCTAGACAGTTCTGTCGGTAAAGAAGCAGCCTTGTGAAAGCCCATATCTCCACCTTGCAATGGAATCGGATAGCTACCTTGGCTAGCAGCAACGGCTTCAGCGACGTTGACATTTGGCTCAAGCAAACGCGTACGTAATGCTTGCGCGACTTTTAATGCTTCTTCACGTTGAGCGGCTGATAGGCGACTATAGTCATCTATATAAGGCACACGTACGTGAATGGTTTGATATTCGCTTTGATTCAGACGTTTGGCTTCAGGTGAGGCCAAAAATGCATCAATATCTTGCTCGCTAATACGTACTCGGCGAGTAATTTGACGCTGCTGTAGCGCTTGGATAGAAGCCTCTTCGATCAGTTTGGCACGTAGATTGGCATAACTACCAGGTTGTGCGGCATCTAGACGTTGCTGCAATGCTGCAATGCTATTAAGGCCTTCAGCTTGAGCGATTTGACCAAGACGTTGATTGATTTCTGCTTCATCGGCAGACAGTCCCGCACGTTTGACCATAGACAGTTGTAGTTCACGCAAAATAAGCGCGTTTAATACTTCAGACTGTAGTTGTGCTGAGTTTGCGATAGGCTCACCAGCAGCTTTGGCACGTGCTTGGGTTTGCTCGATAGCATCAACCAGTTCGCTTTTTAAAATAGCATTTTCATTAACTAGGGCAATAATACCGTCTGTGCTATTGGCTGGTGTTAAGCGATCAACTGAGCTTTGCGCAGCAGAAGTAGAAGCTTGAGCTGCTGCAGGTTTGACAGTAGCAGCGTTGGCACTTAACGTAAGCGTAAGGCCTGCCATAGATAGCAATACTGCTCTGCTAGTCTGACGTAAAGAAAAAAATCTCATGATGCTCCTCATCAATGTCATTGCATCGGATGGTAGTTGGTCAACTCTATCCGATACCCTTAATAATAAAATATTCGACAGCGTTTCCCATAATAGGGGTTTAAATAGTGTCTTATAAATATTTACGTAAATAACTCTAATCTAGCAAAAAACTGGTTAGTCTTTCCATGCCGTCTGTACAGGTTCAAAGCCCAAAATCTTATCAGCGAGCAATCGTGTCAAGCGGCTACTACCGCTGCCAAGACCATTTAATCTAACTTCTGCCATAATAGCTTGTGTTGGCTCGTCTTTTACGTTTAGGTCATTGTAATAGCGGCGACCATAAACAGCAAAGCCGAAACAGCAGTCTTCGTAATCAACGCCGATGAGTGAATCAAGCATCTTGTTACGATTATAATCGTACTGACCTTGAGCCAATATACGCCAGCTGTTATTGATAGGGAAAACAGCGGAAGCGGTAAACGCAGATAATGGCAACTGATCGGTATTGTCATCACGCTGACGCTTAACATAACCCACATTAAATAAGCTGTTGTCTGATGGCTGATAACGAAGTTCAGTAGTAATGTAGTTCAAATCATAATTACTGGTTAGGGCACCGCTGACATCAACCCAAAAATTATTATAAGGCTGAGTGCTGGTATCCCATACCATACCTGAAGAAGACGAGGTAAAAACAGGCTGATCGTCGTCAAGTGTTACACGTCCATCATCTAGATAGAACTGTTCTGCAATGCTACCATCAAAACGTGTCACACCCGTTGCATCGATGTAACGATAATTGACGCCAGGCGTAATAGAATGCAGATCCTGCAAACGATCATGACCTAAGAACCAACTGTCCGAAAACAGCTGCTCATAGTTAATAGAGGCAATACGCGTATTAAAGTTAGGAATGTCGTTTTGGTTCTCATACGGTGAATACGTATATTTTACGCGTGGGCTAAGTAAACGATAGCCGCCCATCGTATCGTCAAACGCACCAAATGGTGAGCCCGCTTGATAGAAGTGTAGACCTGCATCGATACTGGCTTGCGGAACAAACACAGACTGACTGCCATCTTCTTCACTAAGCTGATTATCTTCTAAACTATCTTCATCATATGACGTATATAGATGCTGCAAGCTGAGCTTAGGTTTGATATAGCCCCAAGATTTTTCCATCGGATAAACGGCGCTTAATTTATTATAAAAACGCGTGCCACTTTTTTCATTTTCATAGCCATCATCGATGGATTTTTTAAAATAAGCCGAGTCACTTACGCCTGTGATATCAAAGCTTTTTGCCCATGGTAGACGATAGTCAAGTTTAAGCTGTGGCAAGCGCGAGTACGGCTTGTCTTTATCTTGTAAAGGCTGTCCGTTATTGTTAAATGCATCGAGCGTTTGGAAAGTCTCGACTTTTAATTCACCATTGACATAATCGTTATAATAATTCACCCGCGCACGGCGTGGTAGGTTTAACGTATTGTCTGACAAACCCAAGGTATCGAAGTCGTTGAGATAATCGGCATCTGACACATAGCTATATTTTGCGTCGCCACTTAAGCGCGGAATACTGGTAGATGACCAATAATGATCGTAAAAAAAGCTGCTACGATCTTCGCCATCATATTTTTTATCATTGGGCAAATAAGAGCCGTTAAAAATTCCTTCGCCGTACTCCTCAGTTAGATAACGAAACTCACCGGAGAGCATGGGGTTACGGTTGGTATAAACGCGAGTATTAAGGGTGGCATCGTAGTTCGGCGCTAAATTAAAATAATAAGGTACGTCAACTTCAAGGCCGCTTTTACTACCGACACTCGCGCTCGGTAATAAAAACCCACTACTACGGCGACTGTCTATCGGGAAGTTAAAGTAGGGGAGATAAAATACGGGTATATCAGCCACACGGAAAGTGGTGTTATACGCTTCGCCGCGCCCTGTATCGGTATTTAGATCGATACTTTTCGCTTCAAACTGCCATTTGCGGTTGGTAGGTGGACAGGTACTAAACATCACCTGATCCAGCTCGTATTCACTCTCATTCGGTTTGTTTAAGCGTTTGGCATAGCCGTGCGCTTGTAGTCCAACACTAGCAAATGCCACATCATTGGCCGTTGATTGACCAGTCTCAGTATTGTAATTTAAGCTGTCTGCAACGCCAATTAGGCCGCCTTGTGCTGCTCTATCATTAAAGCTGGCTTGGCCATTATTTGTAGCGGCATTGTTTGTAGAGACGTTGCTTGTACGCTGTCCAGTCGCATTATCTGTAAACATGACTTTGCCTTGAGCAGCCGCAACGCCATTGCTCAAGTCAATCATGACTTTTTCTGCTTCGATATGCTGAGTGCCTTGGTCAATTTTTACATTGCCAGATAGCTCGGCATAATTAATATTGTTGTAATAACCGTAATCTGACTCGGTAAATAAAGGGGCTTGATTGTTCGGAACGCTAGCCACATTTGGTGCTGGTTGTCCGTTTGCCGTACCAGCTTCGTTTACAGCGCGTTGATAGTTGGGGTTACTCTGCGGATATACCCATTGACCTTCACAGCGCTGGGCACTGTCCACGGCATTTGGCAACAGACGTAAGTCTCTACCGACCTTTGGAATCGTCTGTGCAGCAGGCATCGCATTATTATGAGAATTGTCCGCCTCAGTGCTGACAGCCTCATTGTTTAATGTTGACGCATCGGTATCTGGTGTTAGCTCATAAAACTCTGCTAAGCGCATTAAGCTGGCTTGAATACTCTCATCATTAAGATCTAGCTTGCCATTTTCCGTTGTCACCGCTTTAGGGACAAAGGCACTGCTATCTGGTGTATTACTGATTGGTTGGTTGCTGGTTTCTGTATTTAGATTAGCAGTATTAGACACTTCGTTGCTAAAAGCTTCAGAGTCAGCAGCCTCATTAATCTCTGTAATATTTAGGTCATTGTTCTCAGAGAATCTGCTATCTAACGCAGTATCATTTAATAAAGTAGCGTTGTTCGTATTAGCAGAATTAGCATCGTCTGGATAGCTATCATTTAGAATATCTGCTTCTTGATAGCCATCATTACTTTGAGTACGACTAATACTATTGGCGTCAGTCGCCACACTATTAGACGCATAGCTGCCTGTACTGTCCGTAGTGAGTGGTTCAGTTTTTTGCGTATTGGCATCACCAATGGCAGCACTGACAGTTAGGCTAGATAAACCTAAGGCACCAAATAAGATCAAGCGGATGCTTTGGTAAAGCGGAGAATATAACAAGGGCACACCTATGATTGCAGAGCTTATTGGATTGCATGACTGAGTTTAGTAGCGGTATCACCGAACGACATAAAGCAGTGAACGAGCGACTAAAATATGACTAATGTATTCTCAAAAATTTGGATGTTTTACATATAATGACGACTAATCATAGTCAAAAAAAACCAAATCAGCTACACTATTTACCAAAATTTATAATATAGCCATGCTGATTTTTAAGTAGCGATAGCGATTCTATCCGACATCAAGTATTGAATGATATAGCAATACGTCTGTGACAGCTTGTAGAGCACCGACACATATCGCTATTTTAGCAAGTATTTGTCCGACTTATCACTACTTTAATTATTTATGACTTATATTTAACCAGCGATGCCCAATATGACTGACAAAACGACTTTAGAGACTGATATGATCGATGAAAATAACAACCGCCAACAGCAATTAGAACAATGGTTACAGCAAGTATTTTTAGATCAAACCTTTAGTCTAGATAGCTTACCTGGTGACGCTAGTGCCCGCCGATATCATCGTATCGAACTATCAGAGACAGACAATAGCGCCAACAAGCATTATATCGTCATGGACTCCGCTGACGAGCAAGATGCGATGCTGCAGTTTATCAGTGTGGCTAAGCTGATGGCACCTGCTGTCAACGTGCCGACACTGGCTGCACAAAATGTAGAAAAAGGATTCTTGGTATTACAAGATTTTGGCACAGTAGAATTTGCTCATTTGCTTGTCGATGCCACTGCAGACCAAATCAATGACTACTATCAACTAGCAATGCAGACACTAGTCGCGCTACAAACGGTACCAGTAGAAACGGCAAAGTCGCAACACCAGCTACCAGATTATGACACAGCACTATTAGACCGCGAGATGGATTTATTTAGCGAATGGTTTATGCCTTATATTGGTATAGCGCTAGATGAGCAGGTTTGGGGAAACCTAAAAACAGCGTTAATGAATGAGATTTTGCGACAGCCACAAGTGGTGGTACATCGTGATTATCACAGCCGCAACCTCATGCAAGATCAAGCAGATAAATCTCAGTTGGGCGTGATTGATTTTCAAGATGCTGTTATTGGTTCGTATGCTTATGATTTAGTGTCGTTAGTCCGCGATGCTTATGTTGAATGGCCAGAGAGCCAAATATCTACATGGATTAATGACTTTTGGCAGCTACAAAAACAAAAATCACTAACCACTGCTGATAGCGCGGTGCAGTTTGAAAACGATGTAAATGTCATAGGCGTACAACGTCACTTAAAGGTATTAGGGATTTTTATTCGTTTGTCTGAGCGTGATGGGAAAGACCGCTATTTGGCGGATATTCCTAAAGTCATGCGTGATTTGATTATTGAATTAAACTGGCTTGCCGAACATGGCAATGATGAACTAAAGCAATCAATTATATCGTTTAATCAATGGCTACAAGAGGCAGTGCTACCTGCTTATAAAGAGAAGTTTGCTTCAGCGTAGATGACGCTCAGCTAAATTAATTTAAATAATAAAGATAGGAGCGCAGATGTCTACCTCTACGATTACACAAGCCATGATTTTGGCAGCGGGCAAGGGTACACGCCTACGTCCATTAACGCTTGAGACGCCCAAGCCTTTGGTTGAAGTCGCAGGTCAACCGCTTATTGTATGGCATATTAAAGCACTACAAGCAGCAGGCATTACTGATATCACGGTCAATGCCTCATGGTTGGCAGATAAGCTAATGGACGCCCTAGGTGATGGTTCACAATATGGCGTAAATCTGCATTGGTCAGTAGAAGACGATGAGCCACTTGAGACTGCAGGCGGCATTTTTCAGGCATTACAATCAGGTAAACTAAAAGATGAGCCGTTCATTCTGGTAAATTCTGACGTCTGGACTACCTATGATTTCTCTCGATTAACAGACTATACATTGGGAGCGGATCAGCGCGCGCATTTGTTATTGATTGATAATCCAGAGCACAATAATGGCGGCGATTTCGCGATTAATAATGGCCTTGCTAGTGAACAACCGGTTGGCGATGCAGATAAGTATACCTTTGCAGGTATTAGCGTAATGTCACCAAAATTGGTAGAAGGTCTGGTATCAGGACAGCCTGCGGCATTAGCACCACTACTAAAGCAAGCAATGATAAAGTTTCAGATTACTGCTGAAGTGACGACAGATAATTGGATAGACGTGGGGACCCCAGAGCGTCTAACACAGGTTAATGAGTTTATCGAACAGAATGATATCAAGCATGCAGGTAGGCCAAGCTGATAAATTTAAGATAAATAAAAAGCAGCGTTGATTATTCAACGCTGCTTTTTTTATGCATATAGAGTTACTTTTTACGACATTCTTAAAAGAGGTATTTGCAAGACAAAAATGCAAATTTAGCATCTAGCAAGCTATTTATTAGCTAACTAACCAACTACTCAATCGTATGATTAGGCAGTTACGCTAAACACCCATGGCCAGTTTAATTAGCTGAGCAATGGTAAATACCACTAAGAACCCTGCCAAATATAGACCCACGAACCATGCCCATTGCGATTGTTTTTTACTGAACTTTTTCATAGAGATCTCCTGATTAGCGTATGAAGTGTGACTACCATCTATAAACGATGATAGCCATCCTTTTTAGCTGATCCGTTGTCCGTCGCGATTAGCGACTAGTACATTGGATTGTGATCAGACTTACCTTTAAAGGTATAGTAAGCAAATGCTGTATAGCTCAAGATAATCGGTAACATGATACAGGCGCCAATCAGCATAAATGATAACGAGGTATCGGCAGCAGCAGCTTCATAAATCGTCATTTGATACGGTACGATATAAGGGAATAGGGCGAAACAAACCCCAATATAACCCATTAAAAATAAGGCAACCGTTAGTAAGAATGGACGATACTCACGCTCTGTTTTTAAGTCTTTACGCATGATAAAGAATAAGAGCATGACAATGATAGGCATAGGAGCGAGGTATAATAAATCTGGGAAACTAAACCATCCTTCTAATGCATCGATGTCTGAGAAGTACATAAACGCTGTGACCACAACCATCGCTACTAGTAACGCAGTAAGCATCCATCTAGAAACTTGGCGCGCCCATACTTGTAATGTGTGCTCTGTTTTTATAATAAGCCACGTTGAACCAAGTAAGGCATAGCCGATAATCATGGCAAATCCGCACACTATTGAGAAGGGTGTGAGCCAATCAAATGGGCCACCAGTATATAGACGGTTACTGGCTTCTAACCCTTGCACTAACGCCCCAAGCATAATGCCTTGAGAGAAAGTGGCAACGACTGAACCGACAAAGAAAAAGGTATCCCATACATGCCGGCGCGAAGAGGATTTAAAGCGAAACTCAAACGCTACGCCGCGCATGATAAGACCGAACAACATGGCAGTTACTGGCAAATATAGACCTGTCATGATGATGCCATAAGCAACAGGGAATGCTGCGAATAAACCACCACCACCTAGGACTAGCCACGTTTCGTTACCGTCCCAAAATGGGGCGATAGAGTTCATCATGCGGCTACGGTTTTTATCTGAGCCTGCAAAAGGGAACAAAATACCGCAGCCCAAATCAAAGCCATCAAGCAGTACATAGACAAAGACAGACAAAGCAATCAAACCGCCCCAAATAAGAGGTAAATCTAATACATCACCGAAGTTAAACATTAGCGTAATCCTCCATCATCGACATCATTTGCAGGCTCATCTAAGCCTTCTTCAGTACCTTTAGCAGGATTACTATCACCACTTAACGCGCGGCCTTGGCTCTCAGTTACTGAATGCTCGTAGAAGTTATCTTCTGCAGGATCTGTATAAGGTTTCGGCCCTTGAGCAATCAAGCGCAAGATATAAAAACTGCCTGCACCAAAGACAAATATGTACAGAACGATAAAGCCAATCAATGTTGTCGCTACTTGCTGTGCTGCAAGCGGTGACATACTTTCAGCAGTACGAATCACCCCATAAACCGTCCAGGGCTGACGTCCTGTTTCGGTTACGAACCAACCTGATAATAAGGCGATAAAACCAAGCGGAGTCATCATCATCCAAGCACGGTGGAACCATACACTGTCAGTATTGAACTGCTGTTTTTTGAAGTATTTGTATAGACTGAATAGGCCGACCAGTACCATAAGCATGCCAATACCAACCATGATACGAAACGCCCAAAACACGATAATGACGGGTGGTTGATCTTCAGGCGCCCAGTTTTTAAGCCCTTTAACTTCACCATCTAACGAATGGGTTAAGATTAAACCAGTCACATAAGGAATTTTTACTTCGTACTTATTGGTCTGATTTTCTTGGTCAGGAATCGCAAAGAGACGTAGTGCGGCACCGCGCTCATCTTCCCAGAGCCCTTCCATCGCAGCTACTTTAGCAGGTTGATGCTCAAGGGTATTTAGACCATGCTCATCACCAATCAATACCTGCGCAGGCGCAACGAAGATGGCCATAATCATCGCCATACCTAGCATCACACGACCATGCGCGCGGTGCTCGACGTGCTTTTTGGATTGAATATAATATGCGCCGATACCACCAATGACAAAGGCAGTGGTTAGAAAGGCTGCGGTCATCATATGAGCGTAGCGGTAAGGGAATGAGGGGTTGAAAATAATTTCAAGCCAGTCAGTTGGATAGAGCAGGCCATCTGCACCCATCATAAAACCTTGAGGGGTCTGCATAAAGCTGTTGGCGGCTAATATCCAGAAACCTGAAATCAAGGTGCCGATAGCAACGATGGCGGTTGAGGCAAAATGCATGCGTTTGCTCACGCGACCCCACCCAAATAGCATAATCCCCAAAAAGGACGCTTCTAAGAAGAACGCTGTCAGTACCTCATAGGCGAGTAATGGGCCTAGAACGTTACCGGCTTTATCAGAGAATACTGCCCAGTTAGTACCGAACTGGTAGGACATTACCACGCCTGATACCACGCCTAAACCAAAGACGACAGCAAATATTTTGACCCAATGCTTGTAGACTTCAGCATAGATAGGTTCACCAGTTCTTAACCAGCGGAATTCAAGCACCGCAAGCCAGCTGGCAAGACCGATAGAAAAGGCAGGAAAGACGATATGGAACGAGATAACAAAAGCGAATTGGATACGCGCGAGCATCAGCGCATCGAGCTGGTCAATCATAAATGTAGCGAACATAAACGGTTACTCTCATCTGTTAGCTGAATAGCGCTGACTTCCATACAACGCTCAAGTAACTGTCCGTAACTATCCATCGATCAAAGTGGCAAACATTACGGGCAATAGCTCAGTGACGTGGACTTAGCTCCATTAGACATAAATTGTGGCTAAGTTTGCGACTCACTGTTTAGCTGAATTGAATAATTTATGTCCTTATAAATTTACATATTACTGTCATGTGCTATAGATATATTATGCGCTCACCTAGATATACACGCAAGCAACCCAGTCTGTCTGTTGCAGACCTAAGAGTCATCAAAATAACATAATTCAAACATTGAAAAATAAAATTAATATTATTAAAAACAAAGCAGTATGCGCGAACATACTGCTTATCTGAAAGCTATGACTGATGTTTAAAGGTTACGATTTATACGTCAAAAACCTTGTGAAATAACAAAAATCTACATCATTCTTGTAGCTGCTTATGCAAAATTCTTCGCAACGTCAAAATGGTCTGCGGATTAGTCTGGATACTATGACCACCATTGATAATTGTCTCAGATGCGGCACCATCGAGATGGGCACTATTATAAGGAACGATACCATCTGATAAACGCTCAGTCAGTGCTTGACTGATATCATCATTGACCGTTACAGCAGCAACAAGCGGCTCAGGTGGTAGCTGTGATGTCTCAGTATTATCGCTCACATCAACGCTCGCCGTTTCATTTCCAGCATTGTCTTCTACCGCTTGCGACAAATCAATCTTGGCACCATTTGGTTGTGTTTGTGCCAACCCTTTAGTGATATCGGCATCGTTATTGGCAATGATTGAATGATAAGTGATACGCTCATTAATAGTGATGTCTTTGGTTAACTCTATAAAAGAAGACTTATCACTTAACTGGCTGGCACCATTCTGCAAATACAATGCTCCTAGTGGGTTTTGCGCCAAATCGCCTTGTGTGGCAATAGTCGCTAAGTTATCCGTGAATGTCTTGACCAGACCTACGGGTAAGTAAACGATGCGGCGTAGTGCACGGGTGAACCATCGATCTGCATAATCGGTACCACGGAAAGGTGCAGATAGAAAAACAGCGGTGTCTACTTGTGGCAATGCCTGTAGCTCAAATCGTTCCTTTAACTCATCTTCGCCAAAAGACGTTTTGAGCGCGTTACGGATTTGCTGCTTCTCATTGCTAGAGAGGATGTCTTTATCATTGAGCTTATCTAAATCATCGATTAAATTTTCATCAGATAGCATCATACGAGCGATAATGGCACCCATACTATGACTGATAATCACACTGTTTTGACTGGCACGATTTTGTCCATTGGGATCAGTTTGCTGGTAGGTGCTGTTGATTAACTGTTGAATCTGGTAGCGATTTTCTAAAATAGGCAGATTGGTTGGATAGAATATCTGCCAAACTTGGTAGTTATCACGCAGCTTGTCATCATTAAGAATATCGTTGGTCAGATTGACCCAAGTGGCCGGACTAGAGGCTAGCCCATGCAACATAATCAACACGCGTTTATCAGGATCATAAGGCTCGAGCATGAAGAGTTTGGGCAGCTGAGCATCTGGTTGGCGAGTAATCAAGTTTAAATAACCCACACCATCTAACTGGTTTTCTGATAACCATAAGCCATATCCCGCAGAAAAATTGGCTGCCAGTGGGTAGTCATCGTTGAGGATATTGACGGATTCAGTTTGGTACGGATTGTATAAATGAATATCAAGCTTACGACTGCCTAGCGCGTCTAATACGCTATCGCCATCTGGCTTAATCAGACCTGTTAATAACAGGTGTCCAGTGGGATAAATACGTGAACTTGGCTCGCTATCGTCCGTGTTTGTATCTTCATTTGTTAGCCGACCAGATAATGAGGCGACCAATAATTGACGGATTGTGGTGGTATAGCGATCATCCAACGAGGCAACCAAGCTGATGCCTAAGCCGGGGCGTTTGCTCACGGAATTGAGACCTGAGAGTCGCAGCTCATAAGTGGATGATAAGTCTGCCAAAGCGGAAGTTTGTTTATGAGCGTTTTGCAGATAGTTGTTTTCGTTTGGCAAATAAATATCAAGGTTGTAGTTATCTACTGTCACTTTCATGACTTTGACTTGGTCTGTTGCTTTGCCCTTTAGTGGTGGTCGATTGGCAATCGCTGCTTCATCGGTGTTATCACGCTTGGTAGAGGTTATTGGCAGGTATTCTACTTTCGTATCACCCATCAATTTATTGGCATTTTCAGTCGATTGATAGATTTGAGTAATAACGTCGTTACTGGCAGCGTTATAAATATCTTGGGTTTGGATGTCATTGTCATTCGGAATACGGTTTTGCGCACGATGGCTATTACTATTTTGCTCTGCACCTTCAAAGTCATGGGTCAAACTGTCATAAAATAGATAGGTGTAGCTGTATTTGACGGCATCAAACAATCTTGCTTGATAATCGGTTAAACACAGGTCAGTCTCTTCTTGCTGTGTTTTTGAATCCTCATTACTTAAAGGCGCATTGGCGTAATACGGATCAAGTGGCGGGCGTGCAAGCGCATTACGACAGTTTTTTGAATCAGATAGTTGACGCGCTTTTGCATAGTGCAGTTCTGCAAAAATAGCTAAGGCAGGCCGATAGTGCCTGTTAAGCATACTATCAGAGAGCTGAGTCAAGCATAAGTCAAATTGCTGCATACAGGCTTGCTCATTCAGTCCTGCTGATAGCAAAGCAGATGTTGTGTCGCTACTTAGCGCATTGTCAGTGACGATATTGCCGCGCTGCGCTGAGATGGTCTTGGCCGAGGCTTGTTTATCGACCGTCACCGTACTACACGCTGGTAGCAATACTGCTGCCGCCAAAAGCATAAGTGACGTAATGGGCAGGGTTTTTTTATTAATATGCATTACTGTCTGTTTGCTAAAGCCAGCGAAAGTCATAAGTCAGTCCAATAAACGGTAGTTATGTATGAGAGTATCAATAATGAAAGTAGCAATTGATAATGAGTGTAGCGCAACTTTTGGCATTAGACTATTCATTTGCAGTTCTACAAAAGCATGTTTTAAAACGAAAGTGTTTCTACTAGTCGAAAAAAAGCGCTTTTGTCTTATAGATATAAAACAAAAGCGCTTGGTATTTAAAGCTTGGATTTAGATTATTTATTAGAGATTTGACCTAGTGAAGGTTTTATTAAACAAATATCTTATGAATCAAACCCTCAATAGCTAATCTCAACAAGTATAAAATTTCTAAGCACCTGGTTTTACACTGATGTCAGGGGCAGGAATATCCCAAATGTAGAATTTGCCTTCTTCAACGAGTTTGATTTGTTGAGGAATAACAGTATTGTTAGGGTATTGCCCTTCAAGACGACGTAGGCGTTCTAACGCATTAGCACGGCGGTCACTAAGTAGATCTGACTGTGCCAAGCTTTGTTCTGCTTCGGTGTACCCTAGAGCGACAGCGCGATCTAGATACTTTTGACCTTCTTTGAATCCGCCACCCTCTGATAGCATCATACCGTATAGGAAGTTAGCCTCACCACTATCAGGTTGCAGCTTGATAGCGCGATCGACATACTGACCACCACGTACCGTGTAGTCTGAACCCAAGTCTAGGTTACGACCCATACCGTTTAGCTTAGCAGCACGAAGCAACACATCATAAGAAGCATTTGGCGACTTAGCATAAGGTTCGATCCAATCCGCTAATACTTTGATTTTTTCACGAGTGTAATGACGCTGTGTGCGGTTAGGGAAGTTTGGTGGATAGTGGCGCGCGTTAGGGGATACATCAGCGATGAAGTCATCTAATAAGCTAACATCAAGCTTATCAGTACCTAGCCCTTTTTGTTGTGGAATTAGTACAGTTTTAACAAAGCTCATGTCTGAGAGCTGTAATTGCGGTGTAGGAATATTCGGAAGTTGTCCGCTACGCAGATCGATACCAGTAGCTGTCATTGGACCAGGCTCATAAACACGAGTAGTGCCGTTCATGACAGGTGCAGCAGCAGGCGACATCATTTGTGGTGTTTGAGGTTGAGCAGTGCTAACAGATGCGTTGTTTTGCAGAGTGCCGCTTAGTTGCATGTTAGTTGTTTGCGCATTAGTCGGCTGGCTGTTGCTCGCAGGTGTTGCTGGCAAGCTTGTTTGAGCGGCATTGGCTTGAGCAGGACTGATAGCTGCATTAGGACGAGCAAGACGAATCACACGTTTGCTTGAATCCATTGCACTAGGTACAGCCGTTGCAGTGGCGTCAGTTTCTGCAGCGTTTACAGGTGCAGATAACAGCATGGCACAGGTTGCAGCCATGACGGTCAACGTTGCAAACTTCGGTGACTTAATAGAGTGGCTACTAGAGAGAATCGCTTTCATAAAAATCGTTACCTTGTTTAATTTATTTGGTTGTTATTCATTGATTGGACGGTAATATAAATAGCGCATTGCTGCAAAATCGTACAAATTTTTAATACCGTAGCAAATTAAGCTTTACGCTATCTGTGGTAGGATTGTTAATCGCTAGAATTAAGCAAACCTACGTAAATCTGTGCAGCTATTAATTAGTAAGAAAATCGACAACAGCAACTAACCACAGTACCTGTAGCCATAAGTGATAAGCTATAAGTGATAAGCGGTATCTTTCATGCGATTTGCCATCCATCGCATGGTCCGACGTACTGCCGGAGAAAGGGCAGCGCCGCCACTTGCAAGTGCTAGCTCGCGATGATGCAGCTCCTCTTTATCCATTTGTGCCAGTATTTCTTTTGAGCGCTGATCATGTTCAGGTAGCTGCTTGATATGATCCTGTAGATGCTCGCTGACCTGCGCTTCTGTCTCCGCTACAAACCCTAGACTAAACTCATTTGAGATCGCGCCTGCGACTGCACCAAGTCCAAAAGACATACCGTACCAAAGCGGCGTAAATACGCTGGCATGGCTACCAAGTTCGCTTAGACGAGTCTCGCACCAGACCAAATGATCGACTTCTTCTTCGGCGGATTGTTGCATGGCTTGTTTGACACCATTATCTTTCGCGGCAAACGCTTGGCCATGGTATAGACCTTGCGCACATACTTCACCGGTATGATTGATACGCATAAGACCTGAGACGTGCCGCGCTTCTGTGATGGTCAGCTCAGGAATCTCATCGCTACTGACGGGCAACGGACGCGTGCTTGGATTGGAATGGGGCACGACAGCTCGTAATGCCTTATCGACCCCAAGTAACAACTGGTCAATTTTAGATAAAGGACGCAGGGTCATAATTCACTCCTGATGGTGTTAAAAACTGTCAATAAAATAAAGTATGTTACCGTCTAAAAGCAACGGCATGATGCGTATTACTATAACAAACAATCCAAATTATCGGCTCGAATATTACTGTCTAGGTAGCCCATAAATAATCTATAGATAGTTCATAGGTTGCTATAGCGATAAGAGCAACGAAGTCATCAGCGCAACATTAGACTGTATCTATGGAACTGAACTTATTTACGGCGCTATACCATCGTTGGTTTGGATAACGGCATGCTTAATATGCTTATTGAGTTTAATATATAAGAACGCACCAAACACAATATTTAATAGCCCTGTTACCAAGAATAGCTGCGGTAGCGTAAACCCTAAAACATTTAAAATAACAATCGCAAAAATCGCTGATGTAACCATAAATATCGCATTAAAAATATTATTCGCACCGACAATACGTGCTCGATGGCTCTTAGGTGCGTAGGCTTGCATAGAAGCATATAGCGGTACGATATACAAACCACCGCTGAACCCTAATAAGAACAAATCTGCAAACACCCGCCAGCTACCACTTATATTAAACAAATCACCGATGCCAAGTAATGTGTCATTATTCACATTTATATCTAAACCTGAAAGTGAAAAATACAAATCAATAGCAAAGATACTTAATCCAGCAATACCAAAAGGCAATAAACGCAAGCTGACTTTATTTCTGGTCAATGTTTTGCACAGCACCGAACCGATCGACACGCCAACAGAAAACAATGTGAGTAAGAAAATAACAACTGACTCATCACCAAGCAAAATCACCTTGCTGAACTCTGGCACTTGGGTCAAAAACGTCGCCCCATAAAACCAAAACCAGCTGTTACCAAGAATGATAAAGAACAAAAAAGGCAAGGAGTATAAGTAACGTACAGTGGCTAAGCTGGTGGTAATGATATTCCAGTTAATCTTCAGGTCAGGCTGCATCGCTGCCATAGTAGGAATATATCGTGCAGCTAAATATCCTAAAACAGCGACAACCAACACCGTGGCACTAATCCAATACAGGGATTGTGATAGTTGAGTCAAAATACCAGCGACAATCATACCGACCAAAATAGCCAGCGACGTACCCATCTGAAAAAGGCCGTTGGCGCCGACCAGTTCATCTTCTTTCATCGCTTGCGGCAGATAAGCGTATTTAATCGGTCCAAAGAAGGTCGAATGTGTGCCCATCAAAAACAACGCGACAAATAGCAGTGCATACCATTCAAAGACAAAGCCGACTGCGGCAACTGCCATAATGATCAGCTCAAGGAGTTTGATAAACTGCGTGAGCTTTGATTTTTCATACTTATCAGCAATCTGGCCTGCCAAAGCAGAAAACAAAAAGTAGGGCAGGATGAATAGCATAGCGGCCAAGTTATTAAGAATGCTGACCTCTACGCCTAATTTACTGGCGGCAGTATAAGTCAGCACCAGTATGAGCGCCTGCTTAAAAATATTGTCATTGAATGCGCCCAAAAACTGGGTAAAAAACATAGCGCTAAAACGACGGCGCTTGAATAACTGAAACTGGTTGGACATGGACATTCCTACAGATAAATCGCGACTGATAGAGAAAATAGCGGCGCTGAACGACAATTTTTTTATGAGAATAATCGTAAATTTTATTAAAAACTATATCAAGATATAGCATAGGTTTTATCAATATTAAGCCGTATAATAGCAAGGCTTCGGTGAAAATACATGCAGTCAATGCTATGATTCGATATTTAACTAAGTTATGATTTATAAATTTTATGTGATTGCGTTTTAGGGTATAAATAGTAGTGAAAACAAAGGCTACTACCCATTAATGCTATCTATAAGCTAGTAGCCTTTTCTAAGCTAGTAGACCTATAAGGCAGTAGACACAGAGTGCTAAAGCCGACACTATAGATAACCAGTCATAAAATTAAAGTAGTAAACCATTAATTCCAGATAACTGCTATAAGTTTATTCACCGGTCAGACTTAACGATCGTTATCGTTGATAAGATTGTGCCGCGTGAGCTGATAGGACGTAAAGATGATAAAGCAGCCTTCAACTCGAGCATGCAAGGGTCTAATGATGCAGCGTGACACAGCCATAGTCCAAAACGATAGTAATAATCCAAGTACGTATCCAGCAGCACCGCGTAAAAATTTCAGACGTTCGGCATTGTGCACTGCGCTTGCGACCAGTTTGTTCGGTATGGCACCTGCGGCAATGGCAGACACTACCAATAGTGTAAATAATACCGCTATCACCAACTCATCTGCTGCTGACCAAACTGATAGTAATCGAACGCTTAGTAAGCAGAATAACAATAGTCAAGCTGCTAATGATCAAGCGGCTATCAAGCAGTCAGCTACATTGTCCGATGACGATACTCAGCTAGATATGGCTCTAGATGCGCTACGTCTAAAAAAAGCAGTAGAACAAGGCATCATTGATCAGTCAGTATTGGACGACTATAGCGAACAAAGCTTAGGAATTAAAAAACCTAACTCGACAAAGTCAGGATCTAAAAACTCGACGAAGCAAAATGCCAATGCTCAAAACTTATCTTCTCAAAACAATAACTCTCAAGATCTAGAGACTTTCACTGATAGTCCAAGTACTTCATACAATCCAAATAACGCTCAATCAATCGCTTCTAATGATGACCTGTTGCAACAAGCAACTGAGATTCAGCAGCAGGGTTATCAAATGATGACGCCTGAGCAGATCGATCGTGAGCTAGCGGCAATGGATACGCAGAACGCTCAAGATATTGACAGTATCAATATCAGCAATAACGACAGTGATTTTGATGCGCCAATCGCTACGTTAGATGACACAATATCGCCAATTGGTCTCGATGTAGAGCTAGATGCGACAAACTTGCCAGCTCCGAACAATCTTGATACGTTGGGTAGAAATGAAACAACGGAAGAACAGGCGAGCACAGCTGAAGGGATGTCACGTCCGATTGAGGTGAGTGGCGCTGTTAGCAATGAAGATGTCGTTAGTAATGAAGCTACTGTTAAGAATGAAAATGGCCTGACGACTGATGATAGTAGTGATGAGGTGATAGCTGGCACGAATGTGCCTGCAAATGTAAAAGGTACGACAACAGACATTATCAATCCGAATGACTATCTACCAGATTATCAGAATGATACTCAGGCCGTCGATCAAAGTATCGAACAAGCCAATAGACCACGGCCACGCGCGCGTAATAGAGGTAATATCGTGACGCGTCTCTACAATCGTTTTTTTAATGACGGTGGCGTGGTGGCTTTGCCAAATGTAGAAACCACTATTTATCTAGAGCAAGTATCCGCTGAAGATTCTCCTAACGGTAAGGCTCAGTTGATTGAGGCTGACAATGATATTCAGCCGATGAAAAACATCAAAGCAGCACTGGATGACACTTCCGTTCAGTCGGTTATTGACTTTACTGCGGCATTGCCACGTTTGCGCGAAACAGCACAGAATGCTGCTAAAGCCGTGGGTTACTACGAGGTTGAGATGCGTTTGACCCAGCCTGATCGCGATACAGTCAATGTGGTGATTGAAGAGCTAGGCGAGCCGGTACTGGTAGACAGCCGTATTATTGAGATTCGCGGTGAGGGCAGTGAGCAAGAAGAGTTTGCATCGCTTGAGGCAGATTTGCCGCCGCAAGAAGGCGATATTTTTAATCATCGTGTCTATAAGAGCAGTAAAGCGGCTTTAGAGTCCTTGAGCAATACCTACGGCTACTTTGACCAGTATTGGCTGAATAAATCTGTTGATATCATCTTGCCGGACAACAAGGCAGATGTCTCGTTGGTTTATAACACGGGTGATCGTTACGAGTTTGACGATGTGGTGTTTTTTACCTACGACAAAGAAACCAATACGCTGACCCAAGACCCTGACAAGCTACCAGTAGAGCTTTCATTATTACAACAGCTCTATGGCTTTACGCCGGGTGAGCCGTTTTATCGTCCAGCAGTCACGAAGTTCAGTAATGACTTATCGGCAACTCGTTACTTTAATACGATCAACGTCGAGTCGATACTACCACCAACTGATAGTAGTGAAGCTGGTACCTTAGCGTTTGACAATGCTGCTACCGAGGGTAACGACACATTAGATGACGATATTAATAATGTGGACAATGATGGCATTGCAGATCTGAGTAGCAATGATGGCGCAGCTGCCTTAAATGTAACTGCTAGCACAGAAGATACGGTCAATGATAATAGCGACATAGGTGCAGAGAGCGATAATGCTCTGAGTGCTAACAGCGGCGCGACGGTCAATGAAGCGGATATCGCTGCGATTGATTTTGAAGCTGATGAAGCCACCCTTGATAAGCTGCAAGCCATCAGACAAAAAGCAGAACGACTAAGCCGCTTGCCGAATGATCGCGTGCTCGATGAAAAAGATCAGGAAGCCGATAATCTATTGGGAAAAATCAGTGACTCAATCAGTAATGTCGCGCAAAAGATATTCCCTGACGAAAAGAGTCTGATTGCTGACGAAAACTTTGTACCACCAACGCTAGCAGGACGTAAAACGCCGCAAGACGTCGCAGAAAGCAAAAAAGTACCTTTATATGTGTTTGTATACGCGGATAAACCACGTGATGCTCAAGTTGGTCTGGGTTATGGTACAGATACTGGCGTTCGCGCCACTGCAAAAATAGACTACAACTTGCTCAATCGCCAAGGCTATCAAGCAGGTGCAGAAACGGAAGTTTCGAGAATCAGCAAAAACGTGGCTGTGTATGCCAGTCGACCATGGAAGCACCCGCTCAATGATAAGCTAGATGCACGTCTTACTTATGAAGAGGAAGTGATTGACCAAGGTGAAGGCAACTTTGATCTATCAACCACAACGCTAAAAGCGGCTTTGGCACGTAACATTCGTAGTGACACTGGCTGGAATCGCAGCTACTCTGTGCGTTATCGCTTGGATGAGCTTGAGACAGGGGTTGATGGGGCAGCACTAGATGATCTGCCTATCCGCTTTACCTCTTCAAGTCCGAAACAGCGCGCGTTATTATTTGGCTATGGTATGAATAAAACAGATACTGATAACGCTACCAATCCAACGAAGGGCATGCGCCAGTACTACTCAATCGAGGCTGGCACTGATAGCGCATTCAGTGATACTGATATGGCGATTATTCGCGCAGGCGTTAGTGGTATCTATAGCTTTGGCGAAGACAAAAAACATCAAGTATTAGGTAGTGCTAATGCCGGTTATATCTGGGCGGATGATTTTTACGATGTGCCTTATAAATTGCGTTTCTTTGCAGGTGGCGATCAGAGTATCCGCGGTTATGATTACGAGAGCTTGTCACCATTAGATAAAGGCTATCTAACGGGCGGGCAGGTACTAGCGGTCGGTAGTGCTGAGTATAACTATGAATTTAAACCAGGTTTCCGTGGTGCATTCTTTACTGATGTCGGTAATGCTTATGACAAAGATTTTGATACTGAGACAAAAGTCGGCGTTGGTGTCGGTATCCGCTGGGCATCGCCTGTAGGAATGGTGCGCGTCGATGTGGCTGCTGGCGTGACAGAGGAAAGCATTCCTGTACGACTGCACTTCTTTATTGGGTCACCGTTATAATCGCTTAATGTAGTAGTTCCAAATGTTTAGTAGCTCCAAATGTTCTAATCATCACTTATCGTACCGATTGCTGGTCTTCATTTTTTAACGTAGTTGAGTGTCATGCTGACAGAAAATACCCCGCCTAATAATGCTCCAGATGAAGATCCAGCACAGCGTGATGCCCGTGCCGTTAGGCGTTGGTATCCGTTGTCATTTCTGCTCAAACTGCTGGTATTGGTGCTTATCGTACTGGCGATTATGTTTGCCATATTTTTTTATGCGGCAGGGACTGACGCTGGTACGAAGTTTATATTAGAAAAAATCAGTGTTGAAACAGGTATTGATTTCAAATACGGACGCGGTAACTTGCGCGATGGCATTTGGGTCACTGATATCGATATTGAAGCGACTGAAGATCTTGAGATATTGGTAGATAAGGCCTATGTAAAAATAGGCTGGCGTGCAGTATTTGCAAAAGAAGTGCATTTAAGCGATGCAGACATCCAGACCATAGAGATTATCAATAAGAAACCGCCTACTGGTGAACCGTTCGATTATAAAACCTTAAAGTTGCCAGTAAATTTGCGTTTTGATCAAGCAAAAATTAAGAAAGTCACCTATAAGCAAGTAACCAAAGATCCTATCGTTATTCAAGATATTACGGCACGTGATCTAACGTGGGTGGGTAGTACGGTGACCGTTGGCCGTGGTGACTTGCAGTACGCTGATATCGTGAAAGTCAGTGCCTTACAAGGAGAGATCGACCTACAGGGCGACTATCCACTAGATTTGAGTGCGATTGCGGAAGTCAGCGCCCTTGAAAAAGCCTATATCGACCCATTGAATATCTCTGCAACGGGAACGCTTAAACGTACTGTCGGTAAAGTACGCAGTCGTTATAACGATAGCGATGTGAGAGGCGACTTTGTAGTACAGGGGTTGGATGCGGGTGCGCCGTTCGATGCAAAACTACAGTGGGATGATATTCTTATCCCTTACGCCGATAGCCAAAACATTCGCCTACAAAGCGGTACAGCCACAGCTTCTGGTGTCATCTCTGAGATACGATTGC
Source organism: Psychrobacter sp. MES7-P7E (assembly GCF_002863645.1). Classification (NCBI taxonomy): domain Bacteria; kingdom Pseudomonadati; phylum Pseudomonadota; class Gammaproteobacteria; order Moraxellales; family Moraxellaceae; genus Psychrobacter; species Psychrobacter sp. MES7-P7E. The sequence continues at coordinate 129,785 of NZ_PJBU01000111.1, forward strand.
GTATCAATACTGAATTGACAGCCAAAGACATTCCATCAGGTCATTATCAAGGCCGCGCCGTTATTGCCAATAGTCAGCTACGTATAGATCGCCTAGATGCTGACGTGCCAGCGGGACGTTTGGCATTACAAGGTATCTTAGATTGGAAAGACAGCTTTGAGGCCACAGTGCGTGCGACGGGTAGTAATTTTAATATTCGCCAAGCTATTCCGGCTGAGTATGCTGACTTTAAAGCTTATGCGCCGCAAACCCTTAACGGTAGACTGTCACTGCGTTATCAGCAGCAGAATGCCACTGGTAATACGCAGATCGATGCAGATTTACGTCAGCGTGATGGTGAGCATATCAATGCCAATATGGTCCGTGGTAAAACCTCTGCTAAATCTAAGCAGGTTGCGCCTTGGTATATTGATGCTAACTGGAAAAATCTAACCCGCCGTAACGTACCCAATATTGGCAATATCGACAGTCCTAGTGGACAGGCAGACGTCATCGTTCGTGGTTCAACCCTATCAGTCGATGCCAATGCCGTTATCAATGAGCTAAATGCTGCCCCCAAGGGCAACTATGATTTACGTATACGTAAGGCTGGTGATGTCATAGATATAAATCGTCTTAATTATAACGGCATAGTAGGAGACTTATCCGGCACAGGACAGATTCAGTTGGCGAGCAACCAGCGTCCACTGACATGGCAGATTGACGCCAGTACCAAAGGTTTACTTCCTAAGAAATATCGTAGCGATTTACCGCTTGAGCGCCTAACAGGTAGTATAAGTGCGCGTGGTCGACTGCTAAATATCACTAAAAACGGCGTCAGCGGACAGCGTCACGTGATTACTTTAAACAATACCGATATGCAAGCGCAGCTCGATGCGACGCAAGCAGATCGTGCTATCGGTATTACCGGTGCTGGTGATGCCAGTGTTGATATCGTAGGTGGTGAGCTGTCAGTCTTTGATGCGCGTTTTGATGGTCGGATTGATACAGCAGATGTACCACAAGGTCGTCTATCTATCGATGCTGCGGGTACGCCAAAGCTGATTAGTATTCGTAAGCTGAACTATAAAGGTGAAGCGGGCGCAGTTGATGCGAAAGGTGTTATCGACTTACGTAAAAATATCGGCTGGAATATAGATGGTCGTTTTGACCAGTTCAACTTGGGTTATTTTTTACCCAATAATCCAGCGATAATCACAGGCGATCTAAAGACCAGTGGCGAATGGCAAAATGCGCCAAAAAACAGCAAAAACACCGCAGGCACATTGCAGCGCTTTGCCGTAAATTTCAACGGCATATTAGATGCCGAGCAATTGCCAGCAGGTAAGCTAAATATAGAAGCCAGTGGTGACAGTCAGTTGATCCGTATCAACCGTTTCCGTCATGTGGGTGCGGCAGGTAGTATCGATGCCAGCGGTACCGTTGATGTGCGTCAAGGCGTTGCATGGGATATCAACGCGGTGATGGATCGTTTTAACATTGGCTACTTCCTAAAAGATACTCCAAGCCTTATCACTGGTACGATTGATACAGATGGCCGCTGGAGTGACACGCAGCAGATTGTCAATATTAAACAAGTTAATCTAAATGGCATGCTAAAAGGGCAGCAACTGAGTGCCAAAGGCAGCCTATCAGCGAAAATGCGTTTGCCTAAAGATTTAGCAAGTTACTTCAAGCAACTTCAGACCCAAGATGCCCAAGCACAGTATAAGCAAGTAAATGCTTTGATTGATAGCTTAAATGCTAATAATCTGGTGCTGCGTTGGGGTGATAATTACGTCACGGCTAACGGCAATGCCAAACAGCTACAAACCAAAATTAATATCACCAGTCTAGATCAGCTGTCTAACCAACTGGCTGGTAAAGTCACTGGCGGTGCCACGCTGTCTCAACCATCTGGTCAAGCACTGCCTACTATTTATATTGATCTGGTCGGTGAGCGACTTGCGCTACCTGGCTTTATATTGCGTCAAGGCCGTGTACGCGGCAAGCTGGTTAACTTAGCCAATAGCCCAAGCCAGTTAATCGTAACGGCTGAAGGTCTAGATGCTGCTGGTCAAAGTTTCGATAGTGTCAAAGCGTCTTTTAATGGTACCGAAAAGTCTCATGTGGTCGATCTAAATGTGGCCAATAAGCAACTCGATGTCGGCGCTAGGCTAAAAGGTGGTTTTGATCGAGATAGGCTAAGTTGGTCAGGTGTCATTGGAAAAGGCCGCATTAGATCTAAATATGCGACTTTGAATCAGTTGCAACCTGCACAGCTGATTGTGAATTTACCTTACAATCAAGGTGGTGAAAACCGTGATCTAAAAGTACAGCTTGCCGCTCATTGCTGGCAGGCCACGGATCAAACTGGCAAGCTCTGTCTACGTGAAAAACTAGTAGCATCGCCGGACCAAGGCGAAGTCAATGTAGCGTTACAGAATTTAGATACGTCGTTATTCTCAGTGTTCTTACCAGAAGATATTGACTGGAATGGTAAGATTAATGGTAAAGCAATCGTCGGATGGCAACGTGGTCGTCCGCCAACCATTAATACCACGTTATACTCAGACAATGGCAAGATTGGCCTCGCTCAAGATGGCGAAAGCACATCAATGACTTTGCCATACAAGCGTGTGTCTCTCATTGCTCTGTCTGTGCCTGAGGGTATCAAGCTGCGTACCGATATCAATACTGGACGCGGGGCACGTGGTTATGCTGAAGTGATCGTTGATCCTTATAAAGACCCTAAACCAATCTCTGGCGCATTGGTGCTGAACGAGCTTGATCTTGCGATATTTAAGCCTTTCTTCCCCGGTATGCGCGTCCTAAGAGGTAATGTCACAATGGCGGGTGGCCTAGGCGGCACCTTAACCAAACCACAGTTCTATGGCGATGTAAAACTCTCTGACGGCCGTATAGCGATGCTTGATTTGCCAGTGAATCTGTCTAAAGTAAATGTGGCAGCCAAAATCCGCGGTACACAAGCAACCATTGATGGCACATTTAATAGTGGTACAGGTGAAGGCGAACTATCAGGGACAGTCAACTGGCAACAAAAACTGCAAGCCAAGTTGAGTATCGTCGGTGAAGGCCTAGTCATTACTCAGCCGCCATTACTGGTTGCTGAAATCGATCCTGATATCGATATTATCGTGCGTCCAGGCGACCGTTATGTTGATATAAAAGGGGCGATCAGTGTGCCGTCTGCGACCATTCGTCCGCCTGAAGCCAGCGAAGATATCATTACTCAAACTGAAGATGCAGTCGTCCTAGATCGTCGTTTGATTGGTAATATCGATGAAGTACTGGCTATCTCAAAACCTTGGTCAATCAATGCGGATATCGGTGTTGATTTGGGCGATGATATCAATTTCCGTGGTTTTGGCGCCGTCATTCCATTGGCAGGGGCGATTAATGTTACTCAGAATGGCACAGGTATCATGCGTGCTAGAGGTGTTGTGCAGGTCTCACGCCGTACCAATATCAATGCCTTTGGCCAAAGCCTAGAGCTGAATTATGGTCAAGTGCGTTTCAATGGCGATGTGATGAAACCGAGTCTGAGTATTGAAGCGGCCAAAACAATTAATGGCAAAACAGTTGGTCTGCGTGTCAAAGGAACGACTGAAAGCCCCAATATTATCGTCTTCAACAATGCAGGACTGACCCAGCAACAAGCCATGAATGCATTGGTGACAGGCCGCATCGATAATAAGAGCGCGACGCAAATCAGTGAGCAAGGGTTCAAATCGCAAGTGACCAATAATCTGGCTGCCGCTGGATTGAGCTTTGGTCTGAGTGGCACTCGTAGCCTGACCAATCAAATCGGACAAGCGTTTGGTTTGCAGAGTCTGACAGTCGATGCTTCAGGTAGTAGCGAGGACACCAATGTCAACGTCACAGGTTACGTTACCCCTGATTTGTACATTCGCTATGGCGTGGGTGTTTTCAACGCGCAAAACAGCCTTTCTGTTCGTTATCAATTGACGCGCCGCATCTATGTAGAAGCGAGCTCAGCAGCGGAGAATGCAGTAGATGTGGTCTATAGTTGGCAGTTCTAAATTGTTTATTAATAAGACGACTGCTTTTTAATTGATGTCAGCTGAGAGCGCTTTTGAAATTGTTTTTAAGTTGTATAACCTATAAAAAAACGCCTCATAATGAAGGCGTTTTTTTATAGAGGTATTGAGAAAGGTGTCACTGAAATAGACGTTACTTGGTTAGAATCAAGCGATTGTTGCGAGTTAGGCGTAGTCGATACTCTTCGCCTTCATGCTCGATACGTACCTCTTTGGTTAGTGCAAATAGATGTTGTGATTGCAAAGTAGGTAGACGGTTTTCACGACAGTTTAAATAACGAGAGATGACCATGCTCATAGTAAATTCCTTTTGAAAAAAAGTGGCTTAAAAAATTGGCTAACCATAGCGTAATTGTTTTTAACGATAATAATTATCATTTAGATTTGATGAATTTGCAAGGCAATTGATAAAATAAAATGCAGTTATTATGTAAACTTATCTAAGTTTACTGTCATAAAATATCTCAGTTGAATATTTTATCTATATAAATTAATAAGTTAGGTAATAAATTTAAATAAATCATCTAGCCTATAAAAACTATTAAATTATCAAAAATAATCAGAGTAAATACCGAAATAAAGGATATAAGTATGTTGAACGGGTCAAATCAACAATCAGAGACGAAGCCGGAAAGTAAGACAAATAGTAAGACGAAAACTGACAAACCTAGCATTGTAAATGTTGCAGTGGCTGTCATTCATTATAAAGATCAGTATTTACTTGGGTTTCGAGATGCTACTCAGCATCAAGGAAATCGTTACGAGTTTGTCGGTGGAAAGATAGAAGCAGATGAGTCAGCAGCGCAGGCGTTGATAAGAGAGGTGGCTGAAGAGACGGGTATCCTGATTGATAATAATACTATCGTTAAGCTTGGGCGTTTGCATCATGATTATGGCGACAAGCAGGTCAGCTTACAGGTTTATAAGATTGAGCTGACAGCAGAGCAGTACGAGCAGCATAGACACTGTGAACAAGGTTTAGAAGGGCAGGCACTGACTTGGGTAAGCAAATCACAGCTTTTGGCAGGAGAGTATCATCTGCCCGCTGCTAATAAGACAATCCTTGAATGGTTGAAACTCCCATCGAAGATAGCGATTACTTATCCTCTAGCACATTTCGGCACACACACTGATGCAGCGGCAGCATGGCTACAGCATCATCAAGAAAAGTTAGCATCAGAGTCATGGGTGTATATCCGCTTGAAGGACGCAAAATCTGAGCATCTTGCTGAGCAACTGATGACGGTACGCCCAGATATTTTAGCGATTTTACCTAGTGATAATGAGCAGCCTTTAAATGGGCAAGGCTCACTAACCGCTAATGAGACAAAGATTGGCCAGCGAATAGTTGCCAAGCATCTGACACAAACGACACTGATGCAGTGCTTTGATAAGGATGGCAGTTCTACAGCTCTTATACAGTCGTTATCTAAAGACCATCCGCTTATCGTCAGCTGTCATGACATCGCGAGCATAACGGCAGCCAATCAACTTGCCAGCATGCGCATACAGAATGCATTGCCACCAGTGATTGGTACTTTCGTATCGCCTGTGCTCGCCACCCAAACGCATCCTGATGACACACCGCTTGGCTGGGAAGCATGGTCAGCGTTGGCAGAGTTAGCTGATATGCCTGTCATTGGGTTAGGTGGTTTGGAGCCTGCAATGCTCAATCAAGCATTACAGTATGGTGGTATCAGTGTGGCAGGTATCCGTCAGTTTATATAATCCGCATGACTCGAGAAAGCTATCTACAATCTATAGTTCCATTTGCCTGAATGTGACCCGTATTAAACTTGCGTATTAAGCTTAGTAAGTTCAAATAACTGATTTTTAACTTAGTTGTCCAGCAAGTAACTGTGTGGTTATGATGTGTTCAAACAACACTCAAACCTCATAGTTACTTACAAACCGTTGCGTTTTCCTACATTGCACTACTGTTTTAATAGTCCAGTTGTCCTTAATATATATTGCATATCTACGATACGTTGATCTTATTTCTATAGACGAGTGACTGACCAAAAGTGATGCTCAAAATACAATAATAAAAAAGCTTTTGTAGAGTCAAGTTTTGCACGAATAATTTATACCAAAGCAAATGGCTTTTAGAAAACGAGACCAAATAGATGCCGTACATAAAGCGTTTTTAACAATCACTATTTAAGAATGGTACTCCTATGAAAACCAATAAGTTACCTGAATCAGCATGGACTGATTCACAGGCAGCTGGTTCTCAACTTCAGCAGCCTAAGCAATCGCTCAATGACAATGAATATGGCGACGACACGCAACAGACAAAACAAGCGAGTAACGATGCTAGCTATAATCACGATAGCTCGAATGGCGAATATTCGCACCATCTGGCAAAAGACACGTCTTCGCAAGACAGCTATTTTGGATACAAAAGCGCCGACAAAAGCCTTAGGGCAAAAGAGTCAGCTATGAGTAACAATGAGATAAGCAAAGATCTAAAAAATAGCAATGAGGACAATCATGACGTGGCTAGTGGCTACAAATCATCTGGCTATAAGTCAGCGCAAAATAAGCAGCCACAAAAGCTAAATGAAGATGAGCCATTAATATCAGGACTGTTAGAGGATCAAATAGATAATCTAAACAGTAGTTCTGAACACGCCATCGACGCTGAGCCAATCGGTGATACATCAACAAATAATTCATCCTACAAAGAAATACCGGAGCGCATATTTATGAATGGACTGATCAAACATACAGGCATTGCCTTAGCAATTATTATACCGTTAGCAGCGTTCTCAGCCTATGCGGCCACGCCGCCAATGAACTCGGCAACTAACAACGTAGTAACCAATGGAATGTCTGATGATGCGATGAGTGAGAAGACTACAACCGATATGCTATCGGTTCAGCCAAGTGATATTATTCATAAATCTGCAAGCACACCAACTACTGTAGATAGCGTAGATCTGAACACTTATGCAGGTACTTGGTATGAGATTGGCCGTTTGCCGATGTATTTCCAGCGCAAGTGTGCTGGTGATGTCACCGCCAACTATGCACAAAAAGATGACGGCTCGGGAATCACGGTTACTAATAAGTGTGTGAGCGAGGATGGTTCAGGCATTGTGGCAGAAGGTTTGGCTAAGCCAGTCGATGAAAGCGGCAGCAAACTAAAAGTGACGTTTTTACCGAAGTGGATTCGCTGGATTCCAGTCGGCCGTGCTGATTATTGGGTGTTGGCACGTGATGCAGAGTATAAAACTGCGCTAGTAGGGACACCTGATAAAAAATACTTATGGCTACTAGCACGCTCGCCAAATATCAGTCGGGAAACGTATACCAAATATCGTCAAATTGCTCAGCAGCAAGGTTATGACTTAAAAGAGTTTACATTGACGTCGCAGAGTAACCAAACGGTGAATCTAGCACCATAGGTGTTATAACTAAATTTACTGCTGTGGTTAATTAAGCCCTATAGCAATTATTATTTCATTACGTCTCGAATAAGGCAGCATATATAGCTGCCTTTATTTTTATTATTAGCTGTATATGAGAAGTATATATAAGAGCTATATACGAGAATGAAACCTATTATGCACGCTAGCTAATCGGTTACTACTGGCAAAATGAGGCGTTTTAGGCTAAAATCTAGGCGATTCAAATACTCTAGCGTCAATAACCCATATTGATAGTGGTTGATTATCATATTAGAGTCGCCATTTAGAGCATACACGACCTATCTATTTTACACTTCTTCATATTTTATTGATCATATATTACTGACCATAAGGATGTTTCTCGTGAGCAACGCTGATACCTTACGCCAATTACATCAAGACCACTTGAACAACTACAACAATCAAGAGCAACAAGCGATTGAGCTTATGGGGCTACTAAACAAGCTCTATAACAAGCAAGACGTACAAGTGACTTTGTTTGGCGAAACGCTAGACTCTACCTCAGTTGGTCAAATACTTGCTTTACATCAAAAAGTAGCGCTACGCGACCATGGCGCCAAAGCTATCGATATCGCTGATACTCTAGCGATGGTAAAAGTTATCTCAGAAAACACTGATATCCAAGCCACTCGTATCGATGTTGGTCAATTGATTGCTAATGATACTGACTTACAAACCGCTCTACAGTCTATCAACAACTCTGGTGCTGTAAATGGCGCGACGGACGTTGTACTGTATGGTTTTGGCCGTATTGGTCGTATCTTGACTCGTCTGCTCTTGTCACAAGCGTCAAGCGCAAAAGGTCTACAACTAAAAGCAATCGTTGTACGTCCAGCCGCTGCTGGTGACTTGGCTAAGCGTATCTCATTGCTTGAGCGTGACTCAATCCATGGTAGATTCTTAGGCGGCATCAGCATCGATGATGATAATAACGGCATGATCGTTAATGGTCGTTTTGTACAAGTTATTTATGCCAAAGACCCAAGCGAAATCGACTATACTGCTTATGGTATCGATAACGCTCTTGTTATCGATAACACGGGTATTTGGAAAGACGAAGCAGGCCTTGGTAAGCACTTACAGTCTACTGGCGTGAAAAAAGTACTACTAACCGCACCTGCTGGCGGCGATATCAAAAATGTCGTTTATGGCGTGAACAATGACACCGTTGGTGACGATACGATTGTTAGTGCTGCTAGCTGTACGACCAATGCGATTACGCCAACGTTGAATGTACTGAACGATGAGTACGGTATTGTAAATGGTCATGTAGAGACTATTCACTCATTTACCAATGATCAGAACTTAGTTGATAACTACCATAAAGCAGACCGCCGTGGTCGTAGTGCTGTGATGAACATGGTTATCACTAGTACTGGCGCTGCAAAAGCTGTTGGTAAAGCATTGCCAGAATTAAATGGTAAGCTAACGGGTAACGCTATTCGTGTACCAACACCAAACGTCAGCTTAGCTATCTTGAACGTGAATCTAAAAACTGCTCCAGCAAGCGCTGATGCATTAAATGAGTTCTTGCGTAAAATGGCTAACAGCAGCACTTGGCAGTCGCAGATTGCTTATACAGATTCTACAGAAGCGGTATCAACGGATTTCGTTGGTACGACTCATGTTGGTATTATCGATGCTCAAGCCACTATTTTGACTGACAACCAAGCTATCGTATATGTTTGGTATGACAACGAAGTTGGTTATAGTACTCAGGTATTGCGTTTGGCGACGCAAATGGCCGGAATCAGCTACGCTCAGATTCCAGCATAGGTTACTAAATACAGTAGAGCAATAACGTCATACCAAGTATAGTAGCGCTATAGTGTCATAAGAATGGCGCTGTAGCAGATGCTACTTTAAATAGCTTGGTAGGACTTTAACTGTCATACTTAAACACCCGATAGTCCGATTGATTATCGGGTGTTATTGTCATAATGGGCACTAAGTAAAATTAGTATTTATACAGTGTTCATTTTGACGCAACAACATAGCAAAACCCCAAAATACAACCGTTGGTTGTAACCAGTTTATAGACTGGATTGTGAATTAAGGAACGTAAGATGCGATTTATTGATGAAGCCGTCGTAACGGTAAAAGCAGGTGACGGTGGTAACGGAATCGCCAGTTTTCGCCGAGAAAAGTATGTCCCACGTGGTGGACCTGATGGTGGTGATGGCGGCAAGGGCGGAGATGTGTATGTCATTGCAGAAGACAACACCAACACCCTAGTTGACTATCGTTATACGCGTCGTCATGACGCCATGCGTGCTGAGAACGGCCATAGTAGAAACTGTTCAGGTAAAGGGTCTGATGATCTTTATTTACCAGTACCAGTTGGTACGACGGTAGTTGATACCGAGACAGACGAAGTATTGGGCGATTTGATTGAGATCGGCCAGACACTACTGATTGCCAAAGGTGGCGATGGTGGTCTGGGTAATACCCATTTCAAAAGCTCGACCAACCAAGCGCCGCGTAAAGCGACGTCAGGTTTTGAAGGCGAGCTAAAAGTTCTTAAGTTTGAGCTAAAAGTAGTGGCTGATGTTGGTTTGATTGGTTTGCCTAATGCTGGTAAATCGACCTTTATCCGTCAAGTCTCTGCTGCTAGACCAAAAGTGGCTGATTATCCGTTTACCACCCTAGTACCAAACTTGGGTGTGGTCGATATTGGTCGTCATCGCTCATTTGTAATGGCAGATATTCCTGGTCTTATTGAAGGTGCATCAGAAGGCGCAGGACTTGGTATTCGCTTCTTAAAGCATGTTGCGCGTACGCGTCGTCTGCTACACTTAGTTGATGTCAAGCCTGTCGATGGTAGCGATCCGGTCGAAAACGCCCGCGTTATCCTAAATGAGCTTGAGCGTTTTTCGCCTGAATTGGCCAACTTGCCGCAGATTTTGGTATTAAACAAAATCGATCAGGTCAATGATGAAGACTTGAACGCGCTTTGTACACATATTGTCGCAGAGCTTGGTTGGACAGGTATGGTCTTCCGTACAGCAACGCTGACTGGTGAAGGTGTTGATGCGGTAAAATATCATTTAATGAATGATATTGAACTTGAGCGTGAGCGTGAAATAGAAGATCCTATATTCGCTGAAGCACAAAAAGAGCGTTTTGAGCGTTTAGAAGCCGAAGTGCGTCTTAACACTGAAGCACAGCGTGAAGCATATCGTGCAGCTCGTAAAGCAGCACGTGAAGGCTTGGATGCGTCTGATTTGGATGATGACGACGATGGCGTTGAGGTAATGTACGTTCCTTAAGCTAGTATGCTTGAGCAGTTATACTTGAATTGTGAATTTAATCCCTACAATCAATTGATATGAAAAAAAGGAGTTTATATGGCAGATGACATAGCAAACACGATGGAAGAAGCAAGATTTGTTAAGCAAACTCGCAACTTTGATATTCAGCGCGTTATTGTCAAAATTGGTTCATCACTATTAACCAATAACGGTCGAGGGCTGGATCGTACTGCCATATATGAGTGGGCAAAGCAGATTGCTAAGCTGCACAAAAAAGGCGTTGAGGTACTGCTAGTATCATCAGGTGCTGTTGCTGAAGGTGTGGTACGTATGAACCTTGAGGAACGCCCTAAAAAACTAGCAGCACTACAAGCCTGTGCTTCTATTGGTCAAATGGGGTTGATTGAAACATGGTGGTCAGCTTTGATTCAGCATGGTATTCAAAGCTCGCAGCTACTGCTAACTCATGATGACTTGTCTAATCGTAGCCGTTACCTTAATACGACGGGGGCGCTGACCCAGTTATTAGAATGGCGCGTACTACCTGTTATCAACGAAAACGATACCATCACGATTGATGAGATTAAATTCGGTGATAACGATACCTTGGGTGCGATGGCAGCCGCAATGGTTAATGCTGATTTGTACATCATCTTAACCGACCAAGAAGGTGTCTTCACTGATAACCCACGTGATAATCCTGATGCCAAGATGATTCGCCAAGAACGTGCAATGGCGGATTATTTATTTGATATTGCAGGAGACGGCGGTAAGCTTGGACGCGGTGGTATGTTGACCAAAATCCGTGCTGGACGCCTTGCTGCTATGGGTGGCTGTCCTACCGTTATCGTCAGCGGTGCTATCGATGACGTTATTACCCGTGTGGTATCAGGCGAAGCGGTAGGTACATTGCTGACGACTAATGACGAAGATAAAATCATCGCGCGTAAACAGTGGCTAGCTGCGCATCTACGTATGTCAGGTAGCTTGGTCGTTGATGCAGGTGCTGCAAGAGCATTGACTGAGCACAATAGAAGTTTATTGCCAGTGGGTGTTGTAGAAGTGCGGGGCGGGTTTGATGAAGGTGATGTGGTAGAAATCATTCATCAAGATACTGGCGAACGCATAGCCGTTGGGCAGGTAAACTTCTCATCGAATGATGCGCGCCGCGTAGCTCGTGAGCGTACCGAACAGTTCGATAAGATCTTTGGCAGTAGCGAAGAACGTGTCGTCATGGTACACCGCGACAACCTTGCATTGACTGTATAGCGCTTTCATATAACCTTTTTTATTCAACTTATTTTATCCAGCACAATATCCATTTATAAATATGGATATTGTGCGGTTTTGGAGATTTGTACATGAGTGCTTCAGACGGTAGTAACTCGGCTCAGCAACAGTTTGCACCTTTAAAAAATGATAGATTGCTACGTGCATTACGTTTTGAGCCCATCGATACCACACCGGTATGGATGATGCGCCAAGCTGGTCGTTATTTGCCAGAATATAAAGCCACTCGTGCTGAAGCGGGTGACTTTATGAGTCTGTGCAAAGATACAGCCCGCGCTACTGAAGTGACTCTACAGCCATTGCGCCGCTATGACTTAGATGCCGCTATTTTGTTTAGTGATATTTTAACTATCCCTGATGCGATGGGATTGGGCTTGTATTTCGAAACAGGTGAAGGTCCTAAATTTAAGCATCCTATCCGTGAGCAGGCTGATCTTGATAGATTGCCAGTGCTTGAGCCAAACGACTCTCTAGATTATGTCATGCGTGCTGTAACCAGTATTCGTAAAGCATTGAATGGACAAGTTCCACTATTTGGTTTTTCTGGTAGTCCGTGGACGTTGGCTACTTATATGATAGAAGGCGGTAGCTCGAAGGATTATCGTTATACCAAAGGCTTTTTGTATAGTAACCCTGATTTTTTACATCAGTTACTAGACAAGCTGGCGACGTCAGTTATTGACTATTTAGATGCCCAAATCGTCGCTGGTGCTCAAATTGTACAGATATTTGATAGTTGGGGCGGGGCGTTAGGCCATCGTCAATTTATCGAATTTTCACACATTTACAATAAGCGTATTGTCGCTGAACTAAAAGAACGTCATCCACAAGTACCTGTAGTGCTATTCACTAAAGGTGGTGGGTTATGGCTTGATATTCAGGCTGACAGCGAAGCGGACGTGTTAGGTTTAGATTGGACGATGCCGATTGATCGTGCGCGTCAAGTGTTGACTGAAAGTCAGCGTCAGTTGACCAAGAAGCATAAAAAATTGCAAAGCAGCAAAGCTATCCAAGGTAACTTAGATCCAGCGACGTTATATGGCTCGCCTGCAACTATCCGTTCTGAAGTGAACGCCATGCTTGACCGTGCTTACGCTGACGGTGAAAAGACTGGTTACATAGCAAACTTAGGTCATGGTATCACCCAGTGGGTTAACCCTGACAATGCCAAAGTGTTTGTGGATGCAGTACACGACTATAAAATTTAAGAGTCAGAATATTTAGAGAGTGATTCTGTATTTGTTCGCATTTGCGGAACTGTATAATTTATGGAACTGAATGAGTTATAAGCAAATATAGAATCTATCAGTGCATATTTAGTATTTACCAAGAAAAGGGTGTTTTATGATTTCAGCAGCGATCGTCGGTGGCACAGGCTATACGGGTATTGAGCTCATTCGCTTATTATCTGCTCATCCTGAGGTTTCTATTGATTTATTAACTTCTCGTAGCGAAGCTGGCACTCGTGCTGATGAAATCTTCCCAAGCTTACGCGGTGTGTCTGACATCGTTTTTAGCGACTTGGGTGATAATACGCTTGCTGCATTGCAAAAATGTGATGTTGTGTTTTTTGCGACGCCACATGGCGTAGCAATGAAGCAAGCTGAAGCGCTTACTCAAGCTGGCGTCAAGGTTATCGATTTGGCTGCTGATTTTCGTTTGCAGTCACTGACTGACTTTGAGCATTGGTACAAGCAGTCACATGCTTGCCCTGAATTGTTGAAAACAGCAGTCTACGGCTTACCAGAAATCAATCGTGACAAGCTTGCGAATGCGTTACTAGTAGGCAACCCAGGCTGTTATCCAACCACTGCGATTTTGGGTCTAAAACCAATTATCGAAGCTCAGAATAAGCAAGCAGAGCGTTTGATCGAGTCTCGTATTGTAATTGACGCAAAATCTGGTGTATCTGGCGCAGGTCGTCAAGCATCACTTGCACTCAATTATGCTGAGACAACAGATAGTTTTAAGGCTTATAGCGTCGAAGGTCATCGTCATTTACCAGAGATTGAGCAGGGTGTCGCACAGTTATTAGACAGTCAATTTACGCACCGTATTCGCTTTTTGCCGCATTTAGTACCGATGATTCGTGGCATGCTCAGCTCTATTCATATGGAACTGACCGATGCTGGTGCGGCTATCGATTGGCAGCAAGCGTTTGACAATAGCTATGCGTCAGAGTTGTTTGTTGATGTCATGCCAAAGGGGCTTTATCCCGATACGCGCAGTGTTCGCGCTAGTAACCGTTTACGTATTGCCGTACATCAGGACAATGAGCGCGCTGAGCTAACAGTTATCGTTGTTCAAGATAACTTAGTCAAAGGTGCTGCTGGGCAGGCTGTTCAAAACATGAACGTGATGTTTGGTTTTGACGAGTCAATGGGGCTAAACTTTGCACCGATTGTTCCTTAATATCAACGACTTCATATTCCAATCATTCACATTTGCGGTGCTAGGTATTGATTATAAATTCGGCTATAATGACTTGCCCTTACCCTTAAGAGATACTGTCTAAATGCGTTCTCAGCTCGTACTACGCTTTTGCTCACAGCCAGCACGTCTATCGTGCAAAGACTTGGTTATAGATAGCTTGGAGCGCAAACAGCATTCCTTTAGAAATAATAATGTCCCTATAAGTGGTATTGCTAGCTCACAACGCGGCGCTTCTACATTGGTATTGGCACTGTTTGTAGTGGCTGTATTAGTGACAGCGGTGGTTGGGCTGGTATTCGGTCATAAGCTTGGTTACCAACGTGGCCTTCATTCGATGGAAACAGAAGCCAAGCAAGCAATCATCGATAGCACTGAAGCGACACAAGCATTAGAAGACTTGCGCCTTAGCAATAAGATAGCCACTAACCAAGCGGCAACTGCCAAACAAGAACTGGCCATCAGTTTGGCTAATTTAAAAGAACTGCGTGAAAGCCAGCAAGAATTAACAGTAGAAAATAAGCAAGTATCACAGCTCAACGAGCTATATTCAGATGTCATCCGTGAGAAAGGTGGTATGCCTTTACAGGTATTAGGTGCCAAAATTTCGCCACTACCTGAAAATGCTTTTGAGTATGGTTTTGATATTGGGATGCTCGGTAGCGATGGTCAAGCCAAACGCTTGAGGCCTGTATTGACGCTACTTAACAATGACGATCTTGTAGAAGTACCTCTTGACCCTGCATACCATATGATCGAAGGTATCGTTCGGATACGTGGTCGCTTTGTAATGCCATCAGGCTTTAGACCATTGCAAGCCAAACTGACTTTGCAAGCTGGTGGTCAGAAAGTAGAGCAATTGTATGACTGGAAGCTCGGTGATAGTGTGGATAACATGCTACCATCGCTCCTAGATTTACCAGAAGTTGATGAAAGTCCTATCGTACCTTGATTACCTCATGTCTTAATGAAATACTCAGTGACGATGCTGTGGTTGAAATCAAAGCACAATAGCCCTAGTTAGTAGTTGTGCTTTATACCATGCCTTATCGCCTGCCTTAACAACCTCTTCTATCTTAAACTTACCTTATAATTATATTTTGATTATGATGAAAAAAATGATATCACAAGCCACGCCAACGGTTGCTGATTGGCACTTTCCCAATATGCCTGCTCATCGTGCACAAGACGGTGATACCGATGGTGAAACGTCACCGCAAGCAGATGTATTGGTCGCAGAGCCTGAAGTAGCCAAACCGCCTATGTATGCGGTTGTTATGTATAATGACAACTACACGCCGATGGAGTTTGTTGTATATATATTGCAGTCAGAATTTCGTCATAGTATGGATTCTGCAGTCGAGATTATGCTGACTATTCATAATAGCAGCAAAGGCATTGCTGGCATTTATCCTAAAGATATCGCCGAGACTAAGGCCAAAAAAGTAAATAGTTTGGCACATCGTGAAGGCTATCCCTTATTAACCCAAATCGAGCCGCATCAAGGCGAGTAGAGCAATTTATTAATTTCTTATACTGATATATGGCTCTATTATAGCTGTACCTACTGTTCTTTATTTCTAAGCAATCCATATCAAAGCTCACCTTTATAGTGAGCTTTTTCGACTTTTCAGTCATTCCCCTTATATACAAGTAGAATCTTTTAAAATAGATTTATTATCCATAGAGTCTTGATTTCTATAGCGAATAACCCTATCTATTAAACAGCCTACTCAATAGTCTTAGACTAAGTATCTCAGTTAAACTTGCTAAAACTCTGTCATTTCTAGCTTCTAAAATATCAATCTCTCTTTCTATCTAATCAGTTTTTCAACATTTAATATTCGTTATTAGAGTTGTCGCTACTAGCTTGTAGCACGCTTTGATACATTTTAGTCTGTGTTAATAGATTGACTCCGTTGAAGTATCGTGTTGATATAAAGAAAAGCGGCCATGGATAGTTATGATTACTGTTGGCTGATAGCGAGATTATAGTATTTAATCAATAGTCTACCGCTCACCTCATTTATTCATGACTTCTAATAATACGAATATAGCCCTTGAACAATTCATCTACCGCCCTGATTTACTTACTAACTCATTCATAAAACTATCAATTATAAAGATAGATATAACCGTAGGAAGTTGTTATGTTAAGTCGTCATCTTGAAGTTTCTCTACGTTTAGCAATGACGCTTGCGCGCCAAAAATCGCATGAGTATCTCACTGTTGAACACTTGCTTTTGGCCTTATTAGAAAACACTCATGCTGCCAATACGTTGACTGCTTGTAATGCTAATGTCTCGGCGTTGCGTACTGAGCTTGAGGTTTATATTAATAAACACACGCCAACTATCGATGCTGATACAGAACAGTCACCGCAGCCGACTCAAAGCTTTGATCGTATCTTGCAGCGTGCTATTTTTCACGTGCAATCGATCGGTGGTGGTCGTTTGGTAGAAGGCTCTGATATTTTGGTCTCTATGTTTTCAGAGCATGATACCTATGCTGTCTACCTGCTTAAAAAACAAGGCATCAGTCGCCTTGAGCTAACCCAGTATTTGTCACATGGTCAAGATAAAGAAGAGCCGTCTGAATCACGTGGTTCTGCAGGCACTGAGCGTCGTAGTGCCTCTGAAAAGACCAGTAAAGATCCCTTAGTTGAATTTGCAACCAATCTAAACCAGCGAGCTGCTGAAGGTAAAACGGATCCTTTGATTGGGCGTGCTTCTGAAATTGAACGTGCTGCCCAAGTACTATGCCGTCGTCGTAAAAATAACCCATTGCTAGTAGGTGAGCCTGGTGTAGGTAAAACCTCTATCGCTGAAGGTTTAGCATGGTTAATTATTAACGACAAAGCGCCGAAGCCACTTAACGGTTGCGTGATTTATAGCCTTGATATTGGCTCACTAATTGCGGGAACTAAGTATCGCGGTGACTTTGAAAAACGCATGAAGTCGTTGCTTGATGCACTAAAGAAAAAACCAAATGCTATTCTTTTTATTGATGAAATTCATATGATTATTGGTGCTGGTTCATCTATGAGTAGCAATATGGATGTATCGAACCTTATCAAGCCAGCGCTTGCTAACGGTGAGCTACGTTGTATAGGTTCAACAACCTTTACTGAATATCGCCAAGTATTTGAAAAAGATCATGCATTGTCGCGTCGTTTCCAAAAAATCGATGTCAAAGAACCCAGTGTGGATGACACCATCGATATCCTGCGTGGCCTAAAACCTCGTTATGAAGAATTCCATAATGTTGAGTATACGGATGAAGCGTTGGTCACAGCGGTACAGTTATCAGCCAAACATATTCATGAGCGTTTTTTACCTGACAAAGCCATTGACGTAATTGACGAAGCAGGTGCGTATAAGCGCTTAGGTGTGGTGCCTGATGTCGATGATATCGAAGCGGAAGAAAGTTTCATTGCTGATTTAGAGCAAGATTTTGATGCGCAGATTGATGCTGATATCGAAGGTATCGATAGTGATACAGATAATGAAATGCAGGATGAAGCAGCGACTGCGAAAGCAAGCGATAGTGCTAAGTCAGCAGATGGTGTGAAATTATCAAAAGGTCAAAAGCCACCGATGAAAATCGATGTTGCTGATATCGAAGCTATTATTGCCAAATTGGCACGTATTCCACCCAAATCTGTATCGAGTGATGACAAGAGCATCCTTGAGCATTTAGATCGAGATCTTAAGCACTTGGTGTTTGGTCAAGATGAGGCGATTGCTACGTTGGCTGATGCTATCAAGCTATCACGTGCAGGACTAAAAGCACCTGATAAGCCAATTGGTTCGTTTATGTTTGCAGGTCCAACTGGTGTGGGTAAAACAGAAGTATCGCGTCAGCTAGCGAACCTGTTAGGTGTAGAATTGGTACGCTTTGATATGTCAGAGTATATGGAAGCGCATACGGCATCACGCTTGATTGGTGCACCTCCAGGTTATGTTGGCTATGATCAAGGTGGCTTACTTACTGAAAAAATCAATCAGCATCCACATTGTGTGTTGTTGCTTGATGAGATTGAAAAGGCGCATCCGGATGTCTTTAACTTGTTACTACAAGTCATGGATCATGGGACGTTGACCGATAATAATGGTCGTGTGGCCATTTTTAAGCAAGTCATCGTTATTATGACAACAAACGTTGGTGCTGATAGTATCAGTCGCTCGTCAATGGGCTTTACTCAACAAGACCATAGCCGTGATAACACAGAGTCGCTGAAACGTGTCTTTACGCCAGAGTTCCGTAATCGCCTAGACGCCATTATTCAGTTCAATCCTCTAGATACGTCAGTTGTTGTATCAGTTGTCGATAAGTTCTTGGTTGAATTGCAAGTGCAGCTTGATGATAAGCAAGTGACATTAGAGATTGATGATGATGTACGTGACTACTTGGCGGATAAAGGCTATGACCGTCTAATGGGTGCACGTCCGATGCAGCGTCTGATTCAAGATGAAATCAAAAAACCATTGGCAAGTATGATTTTGTTTGGGGATTTGGTCAATGGCGGTGTCGTACACCTGACCTTAGAGCCTAAAGTCGATGATTCTCAAGAGAGTGATACGATGAAGCTTGATAAGGTATCAGACAAAGGCTCAGCTGATAGTCGTATTATTCTAACAGTCGTTGAAACTCATGAACCGCATCCTGATTCTGAGTCTCTAGCCAGCTAAGTTTTTTGATATTGACATCATAAAAACGGCTACCGTATTACTGCGGTAGCCGTTTTTTTATTGCTATAATTCATCAACAAAGCACACACCGTTTTTTGTTAGTATGATTATTTACAGTAAATCAGCTTTAACGAACCTATTGAATTTATAACAAGATAACAAGTATAAAAAGGACACACTATGGAACTGTTTGATGAACCGAAAACCAAGACTCCAGAACAAAAGCAAGCGATTTTAGACAATGTCCGTTTACCAGAAGATTGGAAAACGGCATTAGCAGATGAATTAACGTCTGAGAATATGGACAATCTACGCGCGTTTTTAAAAGAAGCCTACCAGTCCGATGATAGTATCTATCCGCCTGCACCATTGATGTTCAATGCGCTTAACCTCACGCCTTTGTCACAAGTCAAAGTGGTAATCTTGGGCCAAGATCCTTATCATCGTCCAGGTCAGGCTATGGGGTTATCATTTTCTGTTCCTAAAGCCATTCCAAAGCCACCATCATTGAATAATTTGCTTAAAGAAATGGCAGATGACATTGGCATTCGCCCTTCAGCGCATGGCGATTTGACATACTGGGCGCAGCAAGGCGTTCTACTGCTTAATAGCTCACTAACTGTGCGAGAAGGCGAGCCAAACAGTCATCAGAATAAAGGCTGGGAGCAGTTTACTGACGCTGTCATCGATGCAGTCAATGAACAGACAAAGCATACCGTGTTTATTTTGTGGGGTAGTAAAGCCCAGAAGAAAGGCAAGTATATCGATACCGATAAGCATTTGATCCTGACAGCGGTACATCCATCACCACTGGCGGCAAACCGTGGCGGCTTCTTTGGCACTAAACCTTTTTCTAAAACAAATGATTACTTGGTGCAGTATGGCCAAACTCCAATTGACTGGCAATTACCACAATAAATGCAAAATATACAGAATATAAGCTTAATGCCGTATCAACCTTTAAATATGCAGGCCAGCACTTTTTGGTTAGCTGAAGATATTAAATGGATGCAACAAGCAATCGAACTTGCTAGACAAGGTGCTGAGCGAGGAGAGGTGCCGGTAGGTGCGGTATTGGTACATGAGCAGCAAATTATTGGCCAAGGGTTTAATCAACCAATTAGTAGTCATGATGCTACTGCTCATGCAGAGATAGTTGCATTGAGAGATGCTTGTACGCGTTTAGAAAATTATCGACTGCCGCTACAGACTACTTTATATGTCACTCTGGAGCCGTGTACAATGTGTATTGGTGCATTAATTCATGCGCGTGTAAACAAGCTGGTGTACGCAGCGAGTGAACCGCGTGCTGGGATGGTTGGTAGTCAAATGGACTTATCATTACAACCTTTCTATAATCACAGTATTCAAGCCTATAGTGGATTATGCAGCGAGCATAGTAGTCAAATACTTAAGACATTTTTTCGTGAGCGTAGGCAAGCGGCGAAAAAGAATAAGGCCACTATGTAAACTCAAAATACTAATAAACAAGATATCAGTCTTGGTGCTAGTGGTCACGATGATTTTTTGCTATAATATTGCCCTATTTGATAGCACCCATTTCAATGGGCTATTAAAGACTTAACATACGAATAAATATTGTTTTATTAATGACATACGATAAGCGATATAAGTAACGCATATTATTGAGTAAGTATTATGACTAGTTCTACACCTGATAATGTTTTACTCAATACAGAGGATAGCCATACCTCATCAGTGCGCTACCCTGTTATTTGTATCGATGGTCCCAGTGGCGCTGGTAAAGGTACGGTCACATGGCGTCTAGCACAAGTGTTAGGCTATCAGTTGTTAGACTCTGGTGCGCTTTATAGAATTGTTGGGCTAAAAGCCTTTGAAGCGGGTTTAATCAGCGCAGATACTAGCCAACCAATTGATGAAAATGCTGTATTAGCATTGACTGAAAGCTTAGAGATAGCGTTTGTACCAAACAATGACTCAGGACGTGTAGATATCATTGTTAATGGACAAGCAGTAGGTGAGCAAGTACGCAATGAAACGGTCGGAGGCTATGCATCACAGATAGCTGTCTTTCCACAAGTTCGTCAAGCATTGCTCAAGCTACAACAAGATATGGCCACTCGTTCAGGTTTGGTTGCTGATGGTCGCGATATGGGTACGGTTGTTTTCCCAGATGCTGATGTTAAGGTGTTTTTGACGGCCAGTGCTGAAGCACGTGCAGAGCGCCGTGTGATTCAGTTATTGAATGCTGGTCAAACAGCAGATTTTGAGGCGATTTTAGCGACGATAAAAGAGCGTGATGATCGTGATGAAAATCGCAGTACAGCGCCATCGAAGCCTGCGGCAGATGCATTATTACTTGATAGCTCAGCGCTTAATGCTGATGCAGTATATGAGCAGGTTAAGAAGCATTGCCAAGATAAAGGTGTTTTTTTCACTAGCTAGTCATTTAATAGCTAGTAAAAACAACATATTAAGTACTAAAAAGTTTCCTATTAATCATTGTTTTAGTATAAAATAATACGGTTAAGTTAAATTTTATTGAAGCCATAAGAAAAACTTAGTTTATTCAAGATATTGCATTCGATATAAGACAGTTGTTGTTAGTCAGTT
The DNA here is from genome assembly GCF_002863645.1 of Psychrobacter sp. MES7-P7E. NCBI lineage: Bacteria > Pseudomonadati > Pseudomonadota > Gammaproteobacteria > Moraxellales > Moraxellaceae > Psychrobacter > Psychrobacter sp. MES7-P7E. The sequence goes on from NZ_PJBU01000111.1 coordinate 151,537, forward strand.
TTAATTATAATGAGCTCGCTATCAACAAACGTTTTTTTATATGATTGTATGGGATATAAAACCAGTATTTCGTTCTATACAATCATAAATTTGATCCGTACTGTGCTGGACAGGATACGGCTATACAAAGGTAGACATAATGGAATCATTTGCTGAACTATTTGAAGCGAGCATTGAAGAGCAGGGCCTAGATATCGAGCGTGGCTCGGTTATTACAGGTGCTGTTGTGGCCATCGATAGCGATTGGATCACAGTAGATACTGGTCTTAAATCTGAAGGTATCGTCGCTCGTGAAGAGTTTTTAAGCGAAGAAGGCGAACTTGAAGTTGAAGTTGGCGATAGCGTTGATGTCGTAGTTGAAGCGGTTGATAACGGCATGGGTCAAACCTTGCTGTCACGTGAGAAAGCTAAACGTGTTGAAACTTGGAACTTCCTTGAAAAAATCGCTGATAACGATGAAATCGTTAAAGGTATCATTTCAAGCAAAGTTAAAGGCGGTTTCACTGTAGATATCGGTTCAGTACGCGCGTTCTTACCAGGTTCATTGGTAGATGTACGTCCTATCCGTGATACAACGCATCTTGAAGGCAAAGAGCTAGAATTCAAAGTCATCAAACTTGACCAGAAACGCAACAACGTTGTTGTTAGCCGTCGTGCAGTTATGGAAGCTGAAAACTCAGCTGAGCGCGAAGAGCTATTGAACAAGCTTGAAGAAGGCATCGAGATCGAAGGTATCGTTAAGAACCTTACTGATTACGGCGCGTTCGTTGATCTAGGTGGTATCGATGGTCTATTGCACATCACTGACATGGCATGGCGCCGTATCAAGCACCCATCTGAAGTTGTTGAAGTTGGCCAAGACCTAAAAGTTAAAGTATTGAAGTTTGACCGTGAACGCAACCGCGTTAGCCTAGGTTTAAAACAACTTGGTACTGATCCTTGGGATAACGTTGGCGGCACTTACCCAGTAGGTAGTGTTGTAAAAGCTCGCGTAACTAACTTGACTGACTATGGTTGTTTCGCTGAGATTTCTGAAGGTATTGAAGGTCTAGTACACGTATCAGAAATGGATCATACCAACAAAAACATCCACCCATCTAAAGTTGTTCAAGTGGGCGATGAAGTTGAAGTAATGATTCTTGATATCGATGAAGAACGTCGTCGTATCAGCCTAGGTATCAAACAAACTCTAGCTAACCCATGGGATGAGTTTGATAAGAAACATGAGCGCGGTGATAAAATCACTGGTACTATCAAATCAATCACTGACTTCGGTATCTTTATCGGTCTAGACGGTGGTATTGATGGTCTTGTTCATCTATCTGATATCTCTTGGAACGAAACTGGCGAAGATGCTATCCGTAACTACAACAAAGGCGACACCGTTGAAGCAATGGTATTGTCTGTAGATGCAGAAGCTAACCGTATCAGCCTAGGCGTGAAGCAGTTAAGCTCTGATCCATTCAACGAATACCTAGTCAACAATGACCGTGGTGCTATCGTTAATGGTAAAGTAAAAGAAGTAGACGCTAAAGGCGCTACTATCGAACTTGCTGACGAAGTTGAAGCTTATCTACGTGCTTCTGAAATCCAACGTGACCGCGTTGAAGATGCAACTAAGCATCTGACTGTTGGCGATGACGTTGAAGCGAAAATCATCAGTGTTGATCGTAAAACACGCAATATCAACTTGTCTATCAAAGCGAAAGACGAAGCTGAAGAGCGTCAAGCGATTAAAGATCTTGGTAGCACGAACACTACTGCTGCTCCAGGTTCTGATGCACAGCCAAAAACGATTGGTGATTTGATCAAAGAGCAAATGCAGTAAGCTGCAAACTATTGATATAAAAGTAATATAAAAAAAGCGACTTCGGTCGCTTTTTTTTATGATTAGATTTTATTAACACAGTTAGTAATAGAGGTTTTTAGCCAAATGGGCAAACTCTTATTCCCATTTACGCTAATATCCGCTATCATTTGCACCATTGAGTAACGAGATGATAGTTATAAGCTTTTTATAGTCATAATGTGATTCTGAATGTTAATTTTCAAAGATTCAGTATATATAGTTTAATTATACAACGCAATTACGTACTATAGAGCGTTGACTTATCATCAGCTTATCCATCAATCAACAAGGCAAGCGTAATAATGCAGCAAGCGATTAACAAATCCGAATTTATTAGTAATTTGAGTGCAAACTGTGACAACATGGCAGACACCGTGGTTGATGACGCAGTGCGTGAAATCTTAAACTTGATGACCCATACTTTAGCCAATGATGGCCGAGTCGAAGTTCGCGGATTCGGTAGTTTTTGTCTACATCATCGCCGTGCCCGTATGGGACGTAATCCTAAGACAGGTGAAAGCGTACCTGTACCGGCTAAAGCGATTCCACATTTTAAGCCAGGTAAGGCTTTACGCGAAGCAGTAAACGATACGGTAGCAAACGGTTAATTAAACCAGCACTGGCTATCTAACCGTCAAAATTTATCATTCCAAACAGAGGTAACTGTCTCATGCGCTTTCTACTATTTGTATTGCTATTCTTGAGCTTTGCCTATTCACTTGGTTTGGTATTGGCAAATAATACTGAGGTCGGAGTCAACCTACTGTTTTCACAAGCACCTACGATGAATCTAGGGTTGCTACTTATTTTGTGTTTGATGCTAGGTATTGTTATTGGTATTTTACTGGCATTACTTATCTTTCGTGTGCTACAGAATAAGTGGGAAATCTCACGTCTGCAAAAAGCAAACGCAAACCTGCAAGAGCAATTGGCTCAAGCCAACACAGTTATCGATCGTCAAGCAAGCGCGCCAACAGTAGATGAAGCTGTTTATGGTGCTTCTGCTGCCAATGTGCAAAACAGTGACGCAACTAGCCTAACTGAAGGCTCTACTCTGTCCAAGCGTAGACGAGATTAAGTCGTTAAGTGATTTTTTATGTGATCTGCTAGGTGATAGCTTAACGATCGCAGTACTGACCTCAAATACAATACTTTGATAACTTCAAAATATATGGTAAAACCATGAATAATGTAATTAACTCTCCAGTTGTCGTCGCTCTAGACAATATGACGGTAGAGGCGTCTCTAGCGCTAGCTGACCAGTTAGATCCATCCCAATGTCGATTAAAAGTCGGTAAAGAGCTGTTTACCCGTTGTGGTCCTGATATCATCAAGGCACTGCATCAACGTGATTTTGAAGTGTTCTTAGACTTAAAATTCCATGACATTCCTAATACTACTGCCCAAGCAGTATTGGCTGCCGCTGAGCTTGGTGTCTGGATGGTGAATGTCCATGCTAGCGCAGGTCTAGAAGCCATGTCGTTGGCAAAACAGCGCTTGCTAGATAGAGATCTTGATACCTTACTTATCGCAGTCACCGTACTGACTTCTATGGATAATGAAGCGTTGATGCAAACAGGAATCACTGATAGCTTAGATACCCAAGTGAGACGACTAGCACAACTGACTAAGCAAGCTGGACTTGATGGGGTGGTGTGCTCGGCTCAAGAAGCAAAGGCACTCAAAGCATTATGTGGTCAGGATTTTAAACTGGTGACGCCTGGTATTCGCTTAGCTGAAGACAATGCAGATGATCAAAAACGTATCTGTACACCAAGTCAGGCGCTAATAGACGGTTCTGATTATTTAGTCATTGGCCGTTCGATCACTCAAGCTTTAGATCCTGCTGCTAAACTACAGACAATACTTCAAAGTATTTAAGTTTGAATAAATGTTAAGAAAAAAGACAGCCTAAATGGCTGTCTTTTTACTTTTTGATGGTATAGAAAAAGCTGCTACACTACTTAAATTTATTCTTACAACCGTTCTAAAATATAATAACTATATTAAAAACGCTCATTTAGCTAAATATCAGTAGTACTGCTATGAGCGTTTATCGCTAATTAGATTTTTAATAATAACGCCACTAAATGATGTTGAATAATATGAAATTACAGATATTGAGTGACTTACATATTGATAGTTATGCACGTCAATCGCACCCCGTTGGACATATTCCTAAAACTGATGCAGATTTAGTATTAGTAGCAGGAGATACTGCTAACAGCGACAAAGGTATGCCGTGGTTGCAAGAACAAGCGGCGCGCTTAGAAGTTCCTCTGATTACTATCGCTGGTAATCATGAATACTTTGATGAAGACGTATTGAGCTTTGACTATAAATTGGCAACTTGGGATAACTATGATACTGCGTCTAAAAAAGGGGTTCGCGTCTTACAATGTCAGCATATCGATATCGGTGATATACGCCTTTTAGGTTGTACCCTTTGGACAGACTATCAGTATCATGCTAACGAAGACACCATGGCCGCTGCTCGTCATTTTATGCGTGACTACAAGCAGATTTACGCAGGCAACGAACTGTTTTCACCTGAAGTATCTATGCAGATTCATGCTGAGCATCGTCAGTGGCTACAGCAAGCTTTGATCGAATCTCATAAACTTGGTAAAAAAACAGTAGTCATGAGTCATCACAGCGTCAGTGCGTTATCGGTGTCTGAAAAATATGCCAATCTACCAAGTAATGCGGCTTTTGTCAGTGACTTATCGGGATGGATGCATGAGGATTGGGCACCGATGCTATGGGTACATGGACATACTCATGAAGCATTTGATTATAAAATTGGTAATACGCGAGTGATTGTCAATCCACGAGCTTATCCAAACGAGGTTAGCAGTACGGCATTAGAGTTTGCATGGGACAAAGTCATTGATATTGGCTAGGACCGTGTGTAAATATTTGGCAAATCTCCATTTATTCTAGGTATAGACTCTTTTGAATAACGCATTTTTCGAAAGAGTACATAGTATTTATAAGATATATTGCAACTAGATTTGTCTGTGGTTCATTCCTGATAAGAAATCTGCTAGGCTTGCTATCATGAGTAAATATCTAAATAACACCCTGTCCAAAATATCTGCTGACAAGCTTGCGAGTCACACCCCAAGCGCGCCTGCACCTTCGCACCTACCAGATAGTATGATTTCCTCCGTTAGCCTATTGCCTGAAAATAAGCGGCTGATACTATTTACTAGGCACTCTTTACGCGAGCGTTCTGATGGTAATGGCTTTGCTAGCTATCAGCTACCGTTGACTCCTAAAGGCCGTATACTGGCAAAGTCTTGGGGTCGTTGGTTATCAGGTCATCTACCATATTCGCTCGACGTCGATAGTATTTCTAGCCCGATTGGGCGTTGTATCGATACCGCGCAGCTGATGCAAGAGGGGGCAGGACTACGGCGTGACATTACGCATCAATCATTGTTGGTTGAGCCTGGCAGTCTCGTCACTGAGCCTGAAATAGCCAATCCTGTGTTCAAAGAAATTGGCGTCCTGAACTTTATTAATCGTTTTTTGCAAGGCAATCTCGAAGGGACTAAAAACACCTATCAAGGCGGTTTGGATATTCTGTCGCTTTTTTATCAGAATCAGCCGCAGCATGGCCATCTGATGCTCGCTGTGAGTCATGACACGTTGCTATCTGCGTTCTTGGCCGTCATGTTCGATGTGGTAGAGATTGATTGGAATGATTGGCCAAAGATGATGGAAGGCGTGTTCTTATGGTTCGATGATAAGCCATTTGATCAAGCGAGCGCGCATTTTATTTGGCGGGGTCAGGTATATACTCGGCCGATTAGTTCATTATTAGACGGTTACCGTGCAGCTGGCTATCATCCTAGCAAGTTGCTATTGCCGCCAGAAGTACAGTGGAATTGATGCTTTGTTCAAACATTGAATGAGTTGATAGAGCAACTATTCGTTGAATACGTTTTGAACAGGCATAAAAAAAACCTTGCCACGGTATTAGAACCAGTGACAAGGTTTTAGTCATTACGCTATAAAAACGAAATGCGGTCTAACCAATACAAATCTTAAGCTTGTAGGCCTTTGATTGTTTTGTTTAGGCGGCTCTTACGACGAGCAGCTTTATTCTTATGAATAATACCTTTGTCAGCCATACGATCAAGAACTGGTACCGCTTTTTTGTAAGCTTCGGTAGCCGCGTCATAATCTTTAGCTGCGATAGCCGCATCAACACGTTTTAAGTAAGTACGAACCATAGAGCGTTGTGACGCAGAGTTCTGACGACGTTTGGTGTTTTGACGGGCGCGTTTACGAGCTTGTGCAGTATTAGCCACGCGTATCTCCTTGATAAAGATAGATAAAAATATGAATGTTGATTGCAATAATGGGTTTAACAATCATCGGTGACGAGCAGCCGTCTCGTCAAATATGATGTCGATGTCTGATATTAAAGTATCTAATATAAATAGAGCATCGTAAGCGTCAGAGCTGTTTGGAATAATTAAACAGCGTTGACGTGTAAAGCCGATTATCTTAGCAAATTATTGAACTAAGGACAATATATTTGATGATTAATGCTCAAAGAAGTTACGTAATATCATTGAATCTGGGTCATTCTAGTAACTAAATCCTTAGTAAGCGCTGACAGACATAGAGGGTTGATAAAATCTCTTACAATATATCCTATATAATAGCATCAGTTATTGAGGAATTTAGGTATGATATTCTAACGATAGACCTTGATATAGGTATTTTCTCATCAATATAGTTCATCTAATGTTATATAAGTGGATAGGGTATGCAGCGAAAAGCAATTGTGATTGGCGCAACGGGGTTAGTAGGGCAGCATTTGGTAAAGCAACTGAGTGAGCTTTATGACACATTGATTGTGATTGCTCGTCGTCCGCCACGCTACATTAATGCCAGCATGCGTTTTTATCAAATCAATGATTTTGATAATCTCTCTGAAGTGTTTGCAAGTGTCGGTGCCGATCGAACCACGGATGCTTTTAGTTGTTTGGGTACGACAAAAAAACAAGCTGGTAGTGATGAGGCTTTTCGCAAGGTAGATCGAGACTATAATGTAAATTTTGCCAAGTTATGTCGTGATAAAGGGGTAGAAAATTTCTTTTTACTCTCCTCGATGAATGCGGATATTGAAAGCCGCTTTCTGTACAATCGAGTTAAGGCTGAGACAGAGCAGGCTGTTATGGCATTAGATTTCGGACAATTGGTCGTCTTCCGTCCGTCGTTATTGCTTGGTAAGCATAAAGGTCGTCCGCTTGAGAGCATTGGTCAAAAAGCCTTTAAACTCATCTCGCCCCTCGTATCAGAATCACTGTCGTTACATCCTATCTCGGCTAAGCGCGTTGCTAGTGCTATGGCCATGAGTGCTCATGGTATATATCATCGTAGTAAGTACCGTACTGAACCTCAAATCAAGCGTACGGATATTATCGAAAATAAGCAGATGCTAGCGATGACCCGTGTTAAAAAATAAAAGGACAGTTTTTCTAGTGACAGATTCAGTCTTAAAACTGGAAAGTTACAGATATCGATTGTTAATTGCATTGGGACAAGATTGCATTAGAACAAAAATATAAGAGTAAAAAACACAATAACTATTAACTATTATCAAAGCATCAATAAGTATTGAAAAACCAGTCAGTTGAAACACTAAAACAAGGAGCAGGAGCAATGTCAGAATCGATACAAATGGATAGAGGGAATTTTGTCACTTGTGATCTATTGGATGCCAATCCTGAATCGCAAGTATGCTTGCCAAATATCGAAGGCAAGTCATTCCGTCAGTTTGGTGCGAAAGACAAATTCTGCGGTGAAATCGTGACGGTTAAGTGCTTTGAAGACAATAGCCGCGTTAAGTCACTGTTGAATAGCGATGGCAAAGATAAAGAAGGCAATGGCAAGGTGTTGGTCGTTGATGGTGGCGGCTCTATGCGCTGTGCATTACTAGGCGATATGATTGCACAATCAGCTATCGATAATGGTTGGGCTGGGGTTATTATATATGGCTGTGTCCGCGATGTTGATGACATGGCAGAGATGGATCTTGGTGTGATGGCGCTTGGTTGTATCCCGCGCAAATCAACCCGCCGTGATGAAGGTCAAACGGATATCGAAATCAGCTTTGGTGACTTAACGTTGAACTCGGGTATGTTTGCTTATGCTGATAACAATGGCATCATCGCTAGCGATAAACCACTTATCAGCTGAAGTTTTAGGCTTGGCTTGATTAGTAAAAACGAAAACCTCAGCTGATAAGTTGGGGTTTTTTGTTATGTAACGACAGTTAAAGCGCAATAATCGTTGTTAACCCTTAATCATTAATGAGTAAACTCTTAAGTGACAAACCGTTACGGCATAAGTTTTGGTAATTGCTCAAATATTCGTATAATAGCTTTCTGACTCCTTAACTTTGATTCTACTCTTTATGCCTATTACTGCTCTGACTGACGCGTTTGACCCTATTAACCAGCAGTTGTTTCCTATCCAAAATGCCGAGCGGCGTTGGGTAGCGCCTGTCCATGGGGCGGTCAGCAGTTTATGGTTGGCAAGCTTGGTGCAAACACCTATGTGGAATGTTGCCGAGCGCCTAAAAGTTGTGGTAGCACGTGACCAGAACCAACTCAATCAAATAGAGACTGAGCTGGCATTTTGCGGAGTCGATGCTTATGTGTTCCCTGACTGGGAGACACTGACTTATGATGAGCTATCTCCACATCAAGACATCGTCAGTGAACGTATCAATCTATTGACGGATATGCCGAAAACGGGCGTGCTACTTATTTCGATACAAGCCCTCATGCATCGCGTCGCACCGCCAAGCTGGTTGATTGGACAGCATTTTGATTTGAGTGTCGGCGATCGATTTGATATCAATACCCAGCGAGGGCTACTGGCAAAGGCTGGTTATCGAGCGGTTGAAAATGTCTTTGAACCAGGTGAGTTTGCAGTACGTGGTAGTATTATTGATATTTTTGCCATGGGTCAGCCTTTTCCGCTACGTTTAGACTTGTTCGATGACGAAATCGAAACGATTCGCTTTTTTCATCCTCAAACCCAGCGTACATTGACTGCTGATGATTTGAAGGCGATGTTAACGGGCAACGATACCAGTATGGCAAAAGAATCGCTGTCACTACTGCACAAAATGCCAGATATCTCTAAACCTATTGAACAATTTCAAATCTTGCCTGCAAAAGAGTTTCCACTTGACGAAGGGCGGGAGACGTTTCGCACGAACTTTGCTGCGATGTTCCCTAATACCAGTAGCCGTAAGTCTGAGCTGCACAAAGACGTAATGGCAGGAATTGCTAGTAGCGGATTAGAGTATTATCAACCACTATTTTTTGACTTAAAAGACTGGAAGGCGGAGAGTAGTTTATTTTCCTATTTACCAAGCGATGCGTTATTTATCACCGATGAATTAATCAATGAAAAACAAGCTGATTACTGGTCACAAATCCAGCGCCGCTACGAAGAGCGTCGCCATGATATTGATAAGCCTATCGTAGAGCCAGCAATGCTGTATCTATTATCTAACGCGCTTAACGAGCAGTTAAACCAGTATCCACGAGTAATATTAAGTGCTCGTGATGAACTGGCTATGATGAATGATGTGGCAGCGCTAGAAGGTAGTGACTCATCTCAGCCGCAACTGCCATTAACGCCTACTAAAACGCCTACTAAGCAGCAAGGCTTGGTGACATTAAGTGCCGAAGAACCGCCGCAACTGGCAGTAAACCATCAGAAATCTGAGCCATTAACTGAATTGCTCGACTTTTTAAACGTTCAAAAACAAACAGCAACGCCAGTACTAATTGTTGCAGAAACCGCAGGCCGTCGCGAGATTCTTATCGAGCTGTTTAAGGGTAAGATTGACATCAAGGCATACGATAGCTTTGAAGCATTTTTAGCAGCAGACAAGACGAGCGCTATGAATAATGCTCGACTACCACATGTCGGTCTGACTGTGGCACCGATTGAGCGCGGTGTTTATGTGCCTGAGCGTTTGGTGTTGATTAGTGAAACGCAGCTGTTTGGTCGTCAAGTCTTACAGACGCGTCGTCGTCGCCAAAGCGGTGTATCAGAGGAGTTCTTGGTTAAGAGCGTCACTGAGATAACAGATGGTAGTCCAGTTGTTCATATTGAGCATGGTATTGGTCGTTATAATGGTCTGATTACCTTAGATGTGGGTGATGGTGAGCAAGAGTTTATTCATTTAAAGTATGACGATGACGCTAGTATCTATGTGCCAGTGGCTAATTTACAAATGATTAGTCGTTATAGCGGCGGCGATCCAGCCTTAGCACCGCTCCATAAGATTGGTAGTGGCAAATGGGATAGGGCCAAACAAAAAGCGTTAGAGCAAATTCACGATGTTGCGGCAGAGCTACTTAACATGCAGGCGCGTCGTGAGGCCAAAGTTGGTATTCACTTTAAAATAGATCCGTCTCAATACGAGCTGTTTGCCAGTCAGTTTGCGTTCGAGGAGACTGCTGACCAAGCAAATGCTATCCATGCAGTTATGGAAGACATGAGACAAAATCAGCCAATGGATCGCCTCATCTGCGGTGATGTTGGCTTTGGTAAAACAGAAGTGGCGATGCGAGCGGCCTTTATTGCCGTTAGTGCTGGTTATCAGGTTGCTGTGTTGGTGCCTACTACCTTGCTCGCGGGACAACACGAAGACAACTTCCGCGATCGTTTTGCCGATTGGCCAGTTCGTATTGAGAGCCTGTCGCGCTTTGGCGGTAAAAAACATCAAGAAATGGTCTTAGCTGACTTGGCTGCTGGCAAAGTAGATATCGTGATTGGTACCCATAAACTCTTACAGCCTGATGTGAAGTTTGCCAACCTTGGGCTAATGATCGTCGATGAGGAGCACCGCTTTGGGGTGCGTCACAAAGAGCGTATCAAGGCTATTCAGACAGATGTAGACAGTATGTCTATGACCGCGACTCCCATTCCTAGAACGCTTAATATGGCACTCTCAGGCATGCGTGACATGTCTATTATTGCCACACCGCCAGCACGTCGACTTGCGATTAAAACTTTTGTCATGCAAAAGACAGATGCCTTGATGAAAGAAGCCATCTTGCGCGAGCTGTTGCGCGGCGGGCAAGTCTATCTCTTGCATAATGATGTGGCTAGTATTGAGCGTATGGCAGAGACTATTCGTGACCTCGTGCCAGAAGCGCGGGTAGGGGTTGCCCATGGACAAATGCAAGAGCGCCAACTTGAGCAGATTATGCAGCAGTTTTATCATAAAAAGTTCAATGTGTTGGTTTGCTCTACCATTATTGAGACGGGTATTGATGTGCCCAATGCTAATACGATTATCATTGAGCGTGCAGATAAGTTTGGTCTTGCGCAATTACATCAGCTGCGTGGCCGAGTAGGACGTAGTCATCATCAAGCGTATTGTTACTTACTAGTGCCATCTCTAAAAGGACTCAAAGGTGATGCCAAGCGCCGTTTACATGCGATTGAACGCGCCAATACTTTGGGTGCAGGTTTTATGCTGGCAAGTGAGGATTTAGAGATTCGCGGCGCAGGTGAGATATTGGGTAAGCAGCAAAGTGGCAATATGCAGGCGATTGGTTTTAGCTTATACATGGATATGCTTGAGCGTGCGACTAAAGCCATTAAAGCTGGCAAGGAGCCTGATTTAAATACACCATTGTCGCTAACCAGTGAAATAAACTTACATAGTTCTGCTCTTATTCCAGAAGAGTATCTACATGACGTGCATCAGCGCTTATTGTTCTATAAGCGTATTAGTAATACCGATGATAAAGAAGCATTGACAGATATTCGTACGGAGATGATAGACCGCTTTGGAGCACTGCCAGATCAAACCAAGCAGCTATTCGCTATTCATGGATTACGCTTACAAGCAGAGCCGCTTAAGATTAACAAAATTGATGCCAACAGTAGTAGTATGACGCTGGAATTTGCGCCAGATACTCCAGTTGATGCGTTAGCGATTATTAAATTGATCCAATCAAATGGTCAGCATTATCGTATGAATGGCGCATCTGGTATCCGTTACCAAAATAGCGATAAACTGGCCACACCGCAACAGCGCGTAACGGTCATACAAGAGCTGCTGCGCTATTTTAGCGAGCACATGGTGACAGAGCCTGCTTAGTACATGGCTAGATATCAGTAGGCTCAGTAGTCATATTAAACCAATAAATTATGGTGCTATTTTATCAACCCGATAACTGATAAAATAGCCCAACTAACTTTTTAACCCTCTGTATTTTATTTGCATTAAACAACAAGAGAACCGTCATTATGTTCCAACTTCATCATAAACTTGCTGCTGATAGTTTTTTAGTGGGGGATTTTCCATTATCCACTTGTCGTTTAATCAATGACTGCCAATTTCCTTGGCTGATATTAGTGCCACGTGTCTCCGGTATCAAAGAGTTATATGAGCTGTCTGAGGCAGATCAAACACAGTTTTTACGAGAGTCCAGCTGGTTGTCGAGTCAGTTAGCTAAAACCTTTCAAGCTGATAAAATGAATGTGGCCGCTCTTGGTAATCAAGTGCCACAACTTCACTTTCATCACATTGTCCGTTATCAAAATGATATGCAATGGCCAAATCCAGTATGGGGTGTGCCAGCTGTCCCATATACTAAAGAAGTATTGGCGCAAATGCAGCAAACATTGATGATGGCATTACGTGGTCATCACCAAATGCCGTTTGATTGGCAAATGTAATTATTATTCTATTTTGC